>RFZJ01000133.1 GCA_009920765.1 Planctomycetota bacterium
CGGAGTTCCAAAGGCATGGCATCAATTCAATCCAAATCTTCTCAAATTCATTCCAGCAGTATTTCTACACTTGGTGAAGATGCTAGAAAAGAACGAAGAGAAGCCGCCCAAAAGTTCCAGCAATACGTTGGTTTCATTTTAGATGAACAGGAATACGCAATCCCGATTGAAAAGATCCAGGAAATCGTCCTTTATAATGGTGTAACACGCCTGCCACAGGTTCCTCCTTTTGTCGAAGGGGTTACCAACCTCCGTGGAAATATAATTCCCATACTGAATCTCCGTGTTATTTTAGGCATGGCAAACAGGGAAATTAATCCGGACACCCGTGTTGTTGTCGTGCATGTGCAGAAAAAAACTGTTGGCCTGATTGTGGATAGTGTAACTCAGGTAAAAAAGGTGAATCCACAGCTTGTTCAATCTCCTGAGTCGGCGATAGCCATGGGGGCCTCCAATCATATAGCAGGGCTTACCAAGGAAAACGATCATCTCCTTATCCTGCTTGATATCGAAAAAATGATGCAAACGATTAATGTTCAGGAAGCTATCAAGCAGGGGTGATATGTTTGTTGTTTCAGAGTGAAAATTCTAACTGGCCGAACAGGGTTATTTACTAAATAAGGATCAATTGCAATGGCTCGTCAAAGAAAAAATGCTGTGGTATCCCAAGGCTTAGCTAAGGGGGATCTTTTTGATTTTCCGGAAAACGCCGTTGCATATTCCAGGTTTTCCAAGTCTATAAACCAGGCTCAGGATGCAAATCGCATCAACGCAATTGCATTACCTGGTTTGAATAGTGCTGTTGGTTTTTCGTTTTCAACTTACTGGGAATACAATTCAAAGAATCAACAATTCAGCCTTTCAATGGCCGCATGCTCTGACGGGTCGGAAATAAGCCCATCGATAAAATCCATGATTTTAAAGAATGAAAGCCTTGCCAGTAGGGCGAGCAGGCTGGCAGGCACCCTGATGATAGAAAACCTTGGTTCATCTGGATGCCCCCTTTCTCATGCCATGGAAGCGGTTGGGATGAAATTAGCGGTTGGGCGCCAGTTGGTTTTGGATGGAAAAACAGTTGGGGTTTATTTGTTGTTTTCTCAAAAATTGATTGACCAAAATTCTGCCAAGGATCAGTTGCTTGAGGAGCTTTTCAAGTTGGTTATTGAAATGCAGGGTCGTGAGGCCAAGGCATCAGAAATGGCAAGAATTTTTAACATGGTTGAAAATCTTCCAATCAATGTGATGTACACCGACTTGGATTTTAACATACGTTATATCAACCCTGCCTCTGCACGAACTCTGGCAAGGCTTGAAAAATATATGCCGATCAAAGTTTCTGACATGATCGGAAAATCGGTGGATTTGTTTCATAGGGCTCCTGAACACCAGCGAAAGTTGCTCAGCAACCCCAATAATCTACCCCATAAAACCATCATCCAAGTTGGTCCTGAAAAACTTGATTTTTATGCCAGTGCCATCTATGACCACAATAAAAACTATGTTGGTGCCATGGTGAACTGGGATATCATCACCGAGCGACTTGAGAATGAGAAAAACCTCAAGGATATCCAGGATCGTGAAAAGGAACAGGCAGCCTATCTGCAAGTGCAGGTGAACTCGATACTTGATTCCGTTAATGCAGCCGAGGCGGGCGATCTTACCGTGGATGTGGGCGTATCCGGGGAGGATGCCATCGGTCAGGTGGGCAATGGCCTAAAGGCTTTCTTCAGCAGGCTTCGTGGTGTTCTTGGGTCAGTGATTGAGGCGATCAACCAGCAAACCGAAGGGAGCAAATTGATAGCCGAAAGTTCCGCATCCATGAGCCAGAGAACCCAAACCCAAACCGTGACCATTCAGGAAATGAATGCCGCAGCAGAACAGCTTAACCTTACCGTCAAGCAAATCTCTGCGAATGCCAACCAGTGCAAGGCTCAGTCTGGCGAGGCATCCACTTTGGCAAAGTCTGGAAGGGAAACTGTCGAAAAAGCTGTGGCTTCAATGAATCTGATTGAGAAGTCCAGTGAACAGATTTTTGACATCATCCAAGTGATTGGCGAGATAGCCAGTCAGACCAACTTACTTGCGCTGAATGCTGCGATCGAAGCGGCTCGTGCCGGCGAGCATGGCTTGGGTTTTGCGGTGGTTGCCGATGAGGTTCGAAAGCTTGCTGAAAGATCAAGTCAGGCAGCCAAGGAAATTACCCAACTGATCAAGGAATCTTCCAAACGGGTGACCGAGGGGGCTCAGCTTTCCACCAGGGCGGGAGAGTCGCTGGTTTCCATTGTCAACAGCGTTACCACTGCCGCTGAAGGAATCACCAAGATTGCTGAGGCCACCGAATCCCAATCCAGCAGCACCAACCAGATGATGGTGGCAATCCAGAACTTTTACAAGAGTATTGAGGACAATGCATCCAGTGCGGAAGAACTAGCAAGCAGCGCAGAGGAACTTGGTGCGCTTGCCTCCAATCTGCAAAGCACGGTTTCGAGGTTCAAGGTTTCTTAGATTTTACGGGGTGAAGGATTGTCGCACCCCTGGCCGTTTCTCCTGGAGAATGATTCTTGTTGGAGCTTAATGACAAAGAGATGGCCGAATTCCAGGCGATCATTTATCGGATTTCTGGAATGCGGATTAATGAGACTAAAAAAGTCTTGTTATCAAGCAGGATACTTCGGAGGTTGCGGGCAACTGGCATAGCAACTTTCGGGGAGTATCTAAAGTTGGTTCAATCGGTTGCTGGCAGGGTGGAATTGGATGCGATGATAGATGCCGTCACCACCAATGAAACTTTCTTTTTCAGGCACGACAACCATTTTGCTTGGATGGAAACCTACCTTAAGGATCTTTCCAGTCAGGTAATGCAAGGAAAAAGGCCGAAGAAACTGCATATATGGTCTGCGGCATGCAGCACGGGAGAGGAGCCCTACTCCATAGCAATGATGTTGCTGGAAAACAGGCTGATTCTGAATGGTTGGGAGTTGAAAATATTTGCCACTGACATTTGCTCGACAGTTTTGGAAACAGCTCGCAAGGGAAGGTATCAGGGTAGAACCTTGGAGCAAATACCATTGAAAAAGCTGAAAAGATATTTCAAGGATTCTGCAGAAGCTGGATTTTTGGAGGTTAAGCCGGAAGTTGTGGAAATGGTGGAATTTAGCAAGCACAACCTAATGCAGGTAATGATCCCACCCAGGCAGTTTGATCTGGTGTTCCTTAGGAATGTGTTGATTTATTTTGACAAAGACAGCAAGGCAAAGGTTTTGGATCGTATAGGGGCAAACATGGCAAGTGATGGATATTTGGTAATGGGCGTGGCAGAGGATATTCTAGGCTGTTCAAAAGGCCTGCGAAGAATTCAGCCCTGGCTTTACCAGAAGGAAGCCGGTTAGACAGCAAACATGAATGCCAACGAATACCTACGCATGTATTTGGAAGAGACCGGGGAATTTCTCGAGAGTCTCGGGCATTTGTTGCTGGCCTTGGAAAAAGCCCCAACTTCTATCGCCTCTCTTAATGAGATTTTCAGGATAGTGCATACCATCAAGGGTTCTGCAGCAGTCATAGAACTTGCCGAAGTTTCTGAGGCGGCACACCAGATGGAAAATCTGCTTTCTGCCTGGCGAAAAAATAGTGCCAAAGTCACTAAGAATGGAATCGACGTTCTTCTGGCCTGCCTGGATGCAATGAAAGCTTATCATCAGGAACTTTCGGCTACTGGTCAGCCCCCGGAGGTACTTAATGTACCAATGGAAATGCTTAACGTGCTTGTAGAGGAAAGCGGTAACGCTCCTACCGTTGACGTTCCAAAGCCACCATCCCAGATTATCAGGCTTATTTACAAATTCGGGCGGGATGTTCAATTGCAGGACCTTAAGGCAAAACTCATCCTGATGAAATTGCAAACTGTTGGCAAGGTGATTTCAAGCGCCCCGACCGAAGCGGAATTGGCTGGGGGAACATCATTTGAAAAATTCTCGGTCGATATTACTAGTAAGCTTCCAGTGGAATCCCTGGTCAAGTTAACTCAAATTGATGGAGTGCAATCCTGCTCCTTGGAAAGGGATCCTACCACCAAGGCCGAAGCCTTTTCTACATCAAAGCCAACTGAAAGCGTAGAAATACCAGAATCAGTTGTCGCCGGCCAGTCGATGGTACAGGATGAAAAGGAAAGAAAAAATTCCCAGGAAACTATTGCCGGTGTTACGGGCGCCTCCAGTGATACCCTCCGGGTTCCGGTTGCCCGTCTGGATGAATTGATGAATCTGGCAGGCGAACTTGTGATCCAGAAGGCAAGGCTTGCAGGGTTGGTGGACTCGTTTCAGAAACTTTTTGGCAACAACGCCATTGCAAAAAAACTGGAATCGATCATTTATACGGTGCAGATGAAAAGTTCGTTCAGCGATTCGGCATCACTTTTGGTCGATCTTGAAGATATCAAGCATGACATCCTGACCATCAAGGCAGGTTCAAAATTGCTGGATGATCTTCGCGTGGTGCAGGATCATCTGGGCAGAACCTCCTCGGGGCTTCAAAGGGGAATACTTGCAACTCGCATGATTCCCATCGGCCCCATGTTTAACCGTTTCCAGCGCATGGTGCGTGATCTGGCCCAGACAACGGGCAAGAAATTTGATTTTGACATTGTTGGTGAAAACGTAGAACTTGACAAACGGTTGATCGATGAACTTACTGAACCTTTGTTACATCTCCTTCGTAATGCTATAGATCACGGCCTTGAAGACAGCGAAACCCGGATAAAAAAAGGCAAGAAATCCAGCGGTCGTTTGCGCCTTAGTGCAAGCCATAATGCCAATAGCGTTGTGATTCAGGTTGAGGATGATGGCAGGGGGTTGGATATTGAGAAAATCCGAAAAAAGGCAATATCTCTGGGTTTGGTTGGTGAGGAAGAATCGGGATCGCTTACCCATAAGCAGGTAATTGAATTTCTTTGGAGTCCCGGGTTCAGCACAGCCGACAAAATTACCGATATTTCCGGTAGGGGATTCGGGCTTGATATAGTTCGCAGCCGCATCAAGAGGATCAGCGGCAGCATTGAGTTGTTTAGCGAGATGGGCAAGGGGACCACTTTCCAGATACGCCTGCCTCTTACACTTGCCATCATGCCAACTCTTCTTGTTCGTGTGGGAAGTCAGGCGGTTGCGATACCGATTGAAATGGTCCTTGAAGTAGCTCAGATTTCCAAAAGGGAATTGCATCAGGTCCAGGGTGCAAGAACCATGGAACTTAGGGGCAAGTTTATTCCTGTTGTTAATGCAAACACGGTCCTAAACTGGAAAGGCAATAAAGATTCCTTTAACGTGAATGATTTGCAAGTCGGGGACTTTAATGGAAAACCATCGGAAGAATCAGGATCCACTTGCAAGGTGGTTATTGTAACATCTACAAGGCTTACTGCGGGAGTGGTTGTGGATGATTTTCTAGGCAGACAAGAAATAGTCATCAAGTCGCTTTCAGACAATTATGAAAATATTCGGGGCCTTGCGGGTGCCAGTATACTTGGTGACGGTTCGGTCTGCCTAGTCATGGATACGGATGGATTTTTGCAGGCGGCTCTAAGTCAGGAAGGATCAAAATGAGCGGCAAAAACTATGTCATCAATTCCAAGTCTATAAAGCAACTGGAAAAAGCATTCAAGCAGGGCGCAATTGAGGCGGGAAATGCCCTGACACTTTGGATTGGAAAACCCATCACCGTCCATCTGGATTCCATCACCCCGGTTCCACTTGGGGAATCCATGAATCTTCTTGGTCAACCTGATGTACCTGTATGCTGCTGCATCATGCAACTTGAAGGGGCTTTTGGAGGGCGACTTGCACTGGCTTTTTCGGATGAGAGTGGGATGGCACTTTCAGAAATGCTTACTGGTATTTCCGGCCCAACCGAATGGGGCGAGTTGGAAAAATCTTCCGCTTTGGAATCGGCCAACATACTGGGCTGTGCATTTCTCAATGCCATGGTCCAGTCGGCAGCCAACAAGGATATTTCCACAGTTCTGCCTTCACCACCCAGTTTTCATCGTGATTTTGCCATGAGCCTTCTTCAGGGATTGTTTTTGGAACAGGCGATGATCGCAGATAGTGTCCTGTTTGTCCGAACCAAGTTTCTCATGGAAGGTAAGACCCTGGTTTGGCATTTGTTGTTTATTCCAGATACATTGGAAGCATAAGGGAATTCGATTGAATGGCAGGAATTGGGAATAATTTGCCACGGTTCGTCAACATGGGCGACATAGTGATCGGTAATGGAGAGGACCGATTCAGCACCGTCCTCGGATCGTGCATTGCCATCATGATGTTTGATCCCACCCAAAAACTTGGAGCCATGGCGCATATCCTTCTTCCTCACAGGCGGGCTAGCGGAGATGACAAAATTGGAAAATATGCGGACGTTGCGATTCCCGAGATGCTTGAACAACTGGTGAAAAAAGGTTGCACGCTCAGGAAAATCTGGGCGAAGCTTGCCGGAGGTGCAGCCATGTTCAACGCAAGTTCCAGCTTTTTGATTGGTGAAAGAAATCTTGCTGCAGCCCGGGAGGTGCTTGATAAAATTTCTGTCCCGGTCCTGGCAACGCACTGTGGCGGGACCAAAGGAAGAAGGGCGTTGTTTTACCCTGGTTCAGGGAAGATAATCATAACAATCAACGGCGAACCGGAAGTGGAGATTTGAAGCCATGAGTTTAGTTGGTAACCATCAAAAAAAGATCCTCGTGGTTGATGATGCATTGATTATTAGAAAAATGATCATCGAGCTCGCAATGGAATGCGGTTGGGAGATTGCAGGCGAGGCGAAAGATGGCCAGGAAGCCTGTGATATTTACAAGAGTCAGAAGCCCGACCTAGTTACCATGGACATGGTCATGCCTAACATGGATGGCTTGGAGGCTTTGAAAAAAATTCGTGAAATAGATCCAAATGCCCGCATCATCATGATCAGTGCTGTCAATCAAAAAGATAAGCTTGCTGAATCCATACAGAACGGGGCCAGCGACTTTATCGTTAAACCGTTTGACAAGACCCGGCTCAAGGCCTTGCTCGGTAAAATTCTGAGTGAATAATTATCGAATGATCGCAAGCAATAAAAGGCACCCGGCTTTAATTCAGTCGGGTGTTTTCATTTTGATCATCCATTCGAATCGCTCTTTTGTGATGGAGTTTCGCCTGACATAGCGGAGGGGGTATTTTGCCTGAAAGGGAACCGGTGATAATATTATTATGAAACTTTTATATGTAATTGTTTTTCGAATCTAATTGATTCTTTGGAATCGCGGCTTTGGAGGCTGTAAATTTCTTGGCCAGAGGTTTTTCAAAGGGTGATCTTGAAAATTAGAACACCACCTTTTTCTGAAACGGATACCTTAGGTTACCATATTCCTCAAGCTTGTAGATAACGGTAGAAAATGGTTACACATTTTTTGATGATTGCCCGAGGATTGGTGGAATCCAATGTTCGGTTTCAATAATTGGTAAGATATGAATTAACCATTATTTGGTTCAAGGTTTATAAGGGAAGGTTGATTAAGTGGATCTTTGTGTCTTTTTTTGTAAAACAATATAGGATATAAAGGTTTTTCAGGGGCAGTCGTGTACAAGAAATCATTGATGATTGTGGATGATTCCGCGATGATGAGGCATTTCCTACGCACAAAGGTTGCGGAAGGTTTTCCCGAGCTTGAATTAGATACCGCGCAGGATGGTATGGATGGTGTTGCCAAGGTTGAGGGGCGCAAGTACGATTTTGTGTTTCTTGATATTGTCATGCCAAGGATGGGAGGCCTCGAGGCCTTGAAGCTTATTCGCAGAAAAAGTCCAAGGACACAAGTTATCATATGCTCTTCTCTTTCCCAGGAAGGTGCAGAGATAACGCTTGAGGCTCTTTCTCTGGGGGCAGTTGATTATATAACCAAGCCTAAGGTGGAAAGCGGCAAGCAGGTTACATGGGAACAGTTTGCGGAGGATGTATATCGCAAGCTGAACGGACTTTTAAAGCAGGATGAGATCTCCGGTAAAATCATTAAAGATTCACCGGTGCTTCCCAACCTTCCATCACCCCAAAAACTGTCAGCCATCGGTATCGCTGCCTCGACAGGTGGGCCACCAGCTTTGGAATCGCTTCTCAAATTGATTAAGCCGGAATTTAAGATTCCCATTCTTGTGGTCATTCACATGCCACCTCTTTTCACCACCCGATTTGCTTCTAGGCTTAACGATCTTATCCCGGGTAGAAAGGTGATTGAGGCTTCCCATGGCATGGTGATTCGCCCATCAGAAATTTATATTGCCCCGGGTGATTACCATCTGTTTGTTCATTCGATAGGTGGTCTCCCAGTTCTGGGATTAAATCAAGAATCTCAGGAAAATTTCTGCAGGCCTTCCGCAGATGTACTCTTTCGCACCATGGCAGGTGTTTTTGGTAAAAGGACGCTTGTTTCTGTACTAACGGGTATGGGTCAAGACGGACTGCTCGGCGCAAGAATGATCAGGGAAAAAGGTGGTATTGTGCTGACGCAAGAGTCGTCAAGTTGCGCTGTTTATGGGATGCCCAAGGCTGTTATGGAGGCTGGCATTTCCCAAGCTGCGCTCACGCTTCAAGAAATGGCAAAAGCCATCATGGATTTAAATCTGGATAATAATGTTGGGGCTTCATGAAGCATGACAAAAATAACGGGTTGGGTTTCTAAGGGATTCCAATAGAAAAATCAGCCAAGTGCATTGCCCTGCGATCATGGATGCAAATTTAAAGGGCTTGGAAACACCCATTTTAAAGATTTAATCAAAGCAGATAAAAATTTAGATAACGAATATGCCGGGAAATTAGTTAACAAAAAGGCAACAAAAAGACTTTTTTCTATAGTTTTCAGATAAATTGTATAATATGATCACATGGTTAAAATAAGAAGTTTAGATAAAATGGGGTAAAATCTTTTAATACAATGGTTTTTAACCGATTTACATTGGCTAGTGAGGTTTTTCAGGTAGTTTTAAAGCCTGTAATAGCATTTTGGCCTATTGTGCTTTTTTCGAGCCTTATTCGGAAACAGGTATTGAAACAGAACCCTATTCTGTTGGTTAGGGAATTTGATACCAACCTTGTTCCATGTAACTGCTCTGATTTTGGTTAAAAAATCGAAGATTGCTTAAAAGTTATGGGCAATAGGACAAAAGTATTTAATGGTTTAATGATTTGTGTACTGGATTAAGGTCTAAATTGTTTTCTGCTTTTTAGGTTCAGGTTTGAATAATGGCTTTATTGCGGAGTTCCAAAGGCATGGCATCAATTCAATCCAAATCTTCTCAAATTCATTCCAGCAGTATTTCTACACTTGGTGAAGATGCTAGAAAAGAACGAAGA
>RFZJ01000134.1 GCA_009920765.1 Planctomycetota bacterium
TGAGGCTAAGGCTCCTGTTTAAATAAAAAGTGCAGCTTCTGCAGCAAGACCAGGGCCAAAACCAAGTGCCACACATGGTCTAGGCGAGTTTGTTTCCGCCATCTTTTTCAGGATGAACAAAAGAGTGGCGCTCGACATATTGCCATGCTTAGATAGTATTTTGCGGGAAATTTCTGAAGATTGGGCAGGCAGTGACAGGGCATCTTCGATTGCTGTAAGAATGCGAGGCCCCCCCGGGTGCAATGCCCAGGATTTAATATCACTCAGCATCAAATTATTTTTTGACAACCATTGTTCAAGCCAGGGCTTGAGATATTTTTTTATCAGCCCTGGAACTTGTTTTGCAAGTGTCATTTCAAAACCATGATCGCCTATGTTCCAGGTCATTGCATCTTTGGAATCGGGGAGAATGCACGACCCCGAGGATGCGAGTTTCCAAACATCATTTGAAGCATTACCTGAAGCGCCCAATACGACCGATGCGGCACCATCTGAGAACAATGCATTAGCAATAATTTTTTGGGGATCCCAACCATAATGAAAATGGGTACTGCAAAGTTCAAGCGAAGAAAGCAGCACCTTGGAATCGGGTTGTGCTTTTACATATGCATGGGCGACCCGTAAACCATTCAGAGTCCCATGGCACCCCATGAATCCGATTTGGGTGCGAGAAACCGAGGGAGAAAGAGAAAGGTTCTGTATAAGATTGTAGTCGAACCCGGGCGAAAAAAAACCGGTGCATGTAACCGTGATCAAATGGCTGAAATTCCCCGCTGAAATATTTGAGTTTTCTAGTGCTTGTTGGCTTGCTAAAATTGCTAAAGGTGGTCCTAATCTTTGAAAATGCTCCATGCGTTGCCTTGTGGTTGGGCCGTGATCATCAGACCTTCCATTTGGAATAAACGGGGACCCAGTTTCGTTTTTCTTTTGCAAGATATCATCAAGAACGGGCCTTCCCAGAATGATGCCACGGGTTTTGATCCCCGTTTGAGAATACCATTTTGGAAGCCAGTTTAATTGCTCTTCAGTGCGTGGGCAAAGCGATCTTGCCAGTTCCAATGCCTCTTCCTGCATTAATGTGCCCACGGGAACAGCAGTCCCCCAACCCAAAAAAGCAAGGTGCATATTAATTCCTTAGATTCTTGTGGTTGCCTTACTTGGTTTATCTAACATGGCGACAACTGGTTTCGATAGGAAAGGAAAGACCTTTAAACCCAAAAGAGCAAGTTTCACAAGCAAAGGCCACCTTAACAGAAAAGCTGCGGTCTTGCAAACGCCTTGCCTGCTGGCGATATGCGATTTGTATTTTAATGCCCATTGTTTTGCCAGCTCAGGTTCCCAGAAAGCAACACCTTTTGCAATTAAAGGGGCTACAAAATTAGCCCCTGTAAATGCCCAAGCCATTCCCTCGCCAGTAAAAGGCTCGATGTAGCCAGCAGAGTCACCGATCGCAAAAAGTCGTTCTGCTGCGACCTGTTCCATCTTTGTTGTAAGAGCTGGGGTTCCCTTCCAGGATGCGTACTCAATATCCAAAGGCAAAGGCCAGTTCATTTCTTGAAGAAGCGATTTAGCAAGCGGGCCCATGCCACCTTGAATTTTGATGGCAATCGGATCAAAAGCAGCAGCGAGATCAAGCCTGCCGTCTTCAAGGCGAACCAACCCTAGGTAACCGCCGTTGCCTGAAATCATGAATAATGTTCCGGTTTTATAAAAGTCGGGTGGATTAAGTAGGGTAACGCCTGCCCCGATGCGGCTGTTGTTGGATTTAAGTCGTGTAGTGATATTTTTTCTAACGAGAAGACCGCCTCCTAGGCCATCTGCAGCGAGTACGATTTTTGCTTTAGTTAAGAATTGGTGATCTTCTTGTTTAAGTATAACTTCACGGGATGAAGGCAGTAGTTGTCCCATTTCTGCAAGTGTAGCATCGAGGAAAAATGCGCCTTCAAGCATTGCTTTGTTTATAAGGGTTGAATCGAGACGCTCTCTTGAAAGAGCAACTTGGCTGCTTAAGGGGAAGGTGTAGTTTACTTTTCTGCTTCCCAGGCGCATCTCATGCAATTGCATGGCCTGATTTTCGGAGATTAAATGGAATAGTCCCACTTCTTTGAGTGTCGATAAAGCATTCCCATTAAGACAGCAGCCACAAACTTTGGGTCTGGGGAAGGTTTGCCTGTCGACCAAAAGAACCTGAAGTTTTTTTCTGGCAAGCAAAATGGCGGCAAGCCCACCCGCAGGGCCGGCTCCAACAATGATCACATCCCAAATCTGAGATGCGCATTCATCAATCTTGATGTTTGGTTTTACCATCATTTGTTCCACGATAGCAAAAATCTGCAAGGCCATCGAGTTTCGATTGTTGCTCCCAATAGACCTGCTTGTTTGGCCAACTTTGCCACTTCTGCTTGATTAAATGCCCCTGCAACTGATCGTGGCCCGTCCATGTGGACCACGGGCGATGTCGTAAGCAAGTGAGATGCAATCCAAACCATGTTCCAGTTAAGCCAACTTCTTTCCAAGTCATTGATAAGAATTGCAATCTTTGCTGCTTTAGCCATGCGTTTCATTAAAGATATCGCCTCGTCATCATCAAGGTGATGCATAAAAAGAGAGCAGATAACAACATCATGAACAGGAAAGTCGGGGCCATGGAGGGCATCAGTTTCAAAGCATTGAACCTGCGAATTTTTTTGCAGAGCTTTTTCTTTGACGAGATTTAGTGCGAACGAAGATTTGTCGGTGACGCTGAAATTCATATTAATTCCAGCTTTACGTGCTTTTTGATTAAGCGCCAGTGGGATATCACCACTTCCAGTTGCGACATCGAGGACTGAAAAATCACCGGAATGTGGGTTTGCCTGGGCGAGTTTACGAAGAGGTTTCCAGAGCAGATTCACGCTGTTGCTGAAATAGTTAAGCCTGGCAAGACCCTGAAGAGCATGAAGATGTAAAGCAGGATCAATATCGGGCTGATCCATCCACTCGGGTAAACGATTTCTTTTGGAAAGATTTGGCATATCACAAAGCTGTTCCTAGGTTATGCGCAACATAAATAAGAATGCAGTCATGATAGCAGGGAATGCCAGGGAAGCAAAAAACTATTGAAGAGGTTCGTGAGTGTTTTGTTTTAGATCATCTGTTATTGAGTGGGTTTCCTTGCTAATATTTTGTAAAGATAGCATTGCAATTTTTCCGAGATAATAAAGAAGAGCAAACATGGCTAGAATTCCTATACCCATGATGGCAAAGTACCAGAGTTTAAATTTTTGATCGGTAGAGTTTGCAAGATCAGATTGCTTGTGGCCCAGAATCAGCAAATCAGATAAACTCTCGATTGAAGTGCCTATAAGAATGTAAAGTATGGAGCCTGGTAGCATACCAAAGATGGAACCCAGAACAAAAGTGCGAAGGTGAATTCTCGTTGCACTGAATGCATAATTCAAAAGGCCGTAGGGCATAAAGATCGCAAGTCTTGCAAGTACAACAATTTTAAAGCCTCTCTTCTCCATGAGGGTGTCAAAGTTTTTTAGGAAGCCTGATTTTTCAATCTGCCTTTCAACAAAGTTGCGAAACAAAAACCGCCCAAGAAGGAACATCGCTGCTGCTCCCAGGGTGCTTCCCAGGTTAGCAATAAGAATCCCGGGGAAGAATCCGAATAAAAATCCTGCAGAAATGGTGATCAGGGAAGCAGGCAACGAAAAGATGCCAAGCAAGAAATATAGCGTCCCATATAAAAACATACCCTTCCAACCAAGATCCTTGATCCATTGCGCCCCAGAGACAATAAATTCTCGGATATTAATCTGTGTGAAAAGATAAAGAGCAGTTCCAACCAAGCCCAAAAGAATCAGGATTTTAATTGCGCGTATGTATCGTTGATACAGTTCAGGAGTGGTCTGCATGGGGTTCATATCAGGATCGGATAGTTTTGCCATCAAATAATAGAGGGAAGAATTGCCCACTAAGTGCTTGGCCTTTGGGAATAGGTGGAACACCTTTAAGCAGAGGTTCTTCACTGGAAGAAAAAGTACCATCAAGAAAAACATTCAGAACTACAGCTCTGCGGGGAAAGGCGGAACGATTTTCAAAAGAACCATGAATGGTCAGTGGGTGGTGAAAAGTGGCATGTCCTTTTTTGAGTGGGACAGAGACGGGCTTGAATTTGTCAAACTGCCATGGCTTAAGAACAGATTTAATCGACTCCATGTCCCCTGCAAGTCCGGTGATGGGTAATAAATCCCACTCATGGCTTTGGGGGATGTAATGAAGGCAGCCGTTCTCTTCGTTGGCATCGTCGAGTGCGATCCAGCAGGTTAGATGCTGCATTGGTTGAGTTCTTGTCCAATAGGAGTAATCCTGATGCCAGGCAACAACACCCCCATGCCGGGCAGGTTTGCAGAAAAGTTGATCATGCCAGAACCGAACCGCACCCCCCAACAACTGGGATGCTGGAATAAGGAAACCTGGAGCCCAAAGGATATCGTGAAAAGAGGGTTTGATACGCCATGCACCCAAAGCATGAAATAATATTTTGGTCGGGTCTGTTGATTCGTTGGAATGATATTCGTGAAAAAGTTCATTCCCCGGGGATTGGGGATTGGAAAGATCCGCAAGCTCTTCCAATAGTTTATCCGCTTGGAAGTCGCTTAGAACTTTGACCCCTGGTAAATACCCCTGAGTTTTGAAGAAGCGAAATTGATCATCTGAAATCGAAAATGAAGCGGGGTTTTTTGCAAGATCGGATTGAAAGAGATCTGAAACAGGCTTGGCAGCAAATGAAAGATCTTGAGTCATGATGAAACCTTGTGGCTAAGGGGTATAAGACCATTAAAAACAAACGATTCAATTAGATAGAGTTTATTCGTTTCAATCGTAACTTTACCATGTCAAAAAAAAGAAAAAACACGATCACTCATCACGAAGACCGTGAATCATGAAATATAATTTAATGAGATTAGTATTTTGAAAAAAGAAGTACCATGAAGCGAAGAATTATTGTTTTTTCAGCCTGTATGATGATTTGCACTTTTGATTGGGCTGAAGCTGGGCCTGGATGGTATGGCGGTGGTGACTATACTGCGAATTATGCATATGGCTGGGTGGGGCAAGGATTGGGTGGTTATCCTGGTCCATTCCCGGGCAAAATCCCCAAAGATCCTGATAGAGAATTTACGAAATCCCCAAGACGTTTTTTTAGACAAAACTCCAAAGGTATTGCTCCTTCTCTAATTAATAATCCAATTAATCCACCTGTATCAAGGGTTCCAACAAATGCCGGTGGAGCGACATTTCTGGTGATTCTTCCTGAAAATGCAGATCTTTTTGTCGATGGTAAAAAATCGGATCGGACTGGGCAAAAACGTTTGATTTTTAGTCCAGAATTGATTGCTGGACGGCTTTATTCTTACACATTCAAGGCAATTTGGCTGGATATGGGTGAATCAAAAGAAGAAGCGCGAGAAGTTTTTTTCAGGTTGGGCGACGAGGTGAATGTTCCTCTGGGCCCACAGAAATAATTTGTAGGAAAGGCCCCCGGAATGATAAAATATCGGACAATATAGTCTTATTTTGCTTTGGAGGGCACTTTTATGTCTCTTGATCGTGACGTTATTTGCAATTACTTCCTTTCTCTTCAAGATTTAATCGTTGGGACTTTGGAAAAAGAGGACGAAAAAAAATTTCATGTGGATTGTTGGGAAAGGCCAGGAGGGGGCGGTGGTAGAACCAAGGTGTTATTAGATGGTTCTACCTTTGAAAAAGCTGGGGTTAATTTTTCAGATGTAAGTGGCGAGTTTTCAGAAGAATTTGCCAAGCAGATTCCTGGCGATGGCCGTGCCTTTACCGCTTGTGGCATATCGCTGGTTCTTCATCCTAAAAACCCTTTTGTACCTACGGTACATGCAAATTTTCGCTATTTGACCCGAGGTAACCGGGCTTGGTTTGGCGGTGGAGTTGACCTTACTCCTTATTATCCTTTTCGCGAAGACGTGATTTCTTTTCATAAGGTATGGCATAAAGCATGTACCACTCATTCGGATGTTGCTGATTACGATAAACTAAAATCTTGGTGTGATGAATATTTTCACCTTCCTCACCGAAATGAACCCAGGGGTGTGGGAGGAATATTTTTTGATTATATGGATAAAAATTTGGATCAGGTTTGGAGCTTTGTGCAAAGTTGTGGGAATTCTTTTATTTCTTCGTATTTACCGATTGTTCAGAAGCGAAAAAAACATGCTTTTGATGAGACGCATAAAGAATTTCAAGAATATAGGCGTGGTCGTTATGTGGAGTTTAATTTGCTCTATGATCGAGGGACGATTTTTGGCCTTAAAACTGGCGGTAGAATCGAATCGATTCTTATGTCGTTGCCTTTAAAAGTTCGATGGTTGTATGACTACAAGCCTTCAACTGGTTCAAAAGAGGCCGAATTATATGACATCTATTTGAAACCGAGAGACTGGGCTAGAGAAGTTTAAAATAGATATAAAATAAGCATAAGCCCGGTATAAAAACACCAGGCTTTCATTGAAATATTTTATAAATAGCTGTAGTCAGATAGACCAGTTGTTACTTGCGATGTCTGATTTTTGAGCGCATCCTTCGTTTTTTGCGCCCTACTTTTCTTCGGCCTTTGCTAGTTCCCATATGATTCCTTAAGAGTAAAATACTTACGATCCACAATTCCTTAATCTAATATTATAAAAAAGTGTAAACAGATGACAAGGTTTAGCCTTTAAGCCTATAAAATATTATGTCAGATTGTATTGATTCAGGGGATTTTGATGGGTTCAGAAGTTGATCATATTGGTTTATTGGTTGCTTTGTTTGCCGTGCCAGTTCTCGTTTTTGTTAATGGCTTTTTTGTTGCAGCTGAATTTGCTTTGGTTTCTGTTCGCAAAACCAGAATTGAAGAAATGGTAAACGCAGGCGTTGTTGGTGCTTCGAAAGTCCAAAAAGTCATACAGAATCTTGATCAGACCATTGCTGCAACACAACTTGGTATTACCATCGCCAGCATTGGCCTAGGTTTTGTTGGGGAACCTGCTGCAGCACGTATTATCTTGCCATTATTTCAATGGGTTGCTCCATTCTGGAAAGAGGTTACGATTCATGGCGTCGCCACATTTATTGCTTTTGTTGGCGTAACTTTCATCCATGTTGTTTTTGGCGAGTTAATTCCAAAAACTTTGGCTTTAAGGTCTCCTGAAAAAGCTTCTCTTGCTGTTTCACCTGTCATGCTTTTGTTTAATTACTTTACCCTGCCTGTTATCAGGATAATGAACGGCACAGCGTTGTTGGTGATTCGCAGGATGGGGATTTCTGTTTCTGAAGTTGCTGCAATTGTTCATTCCGTGGAAGAGTTGAAGTTATTGATTGAAGATACTGAAGAGGCTGGTATTTTAGAAGCAGAACAAGCCACATTTCTTCAAAACGTGTTTCAACTTTCCTCAAAGACTGTTTCCGAGTGCATGATTCCACGTGAAAAAATGGGAATGATAGAATTAAACCTGCCTTTCGAGCAAGTCATGGAACGTATTCGCGATGGTGGGCATACCCGTATGCCAGTTTTTGATAAAGAAATCGACAATATTGTAGGTATTGTTAATACCAAGGATCTTTTTTACTTGATCAGTGCCAAGGGCGTTGTTGTGCTTGAAGATGCTCTTTATCCAGTAATTTATTTGAAACCTAATGCTACCATTGCCTTTGCATTAAAAACTTTCAAAAACAGTCATCGACACATGGCTGTTGTTAGGGATGAGGAGTCTCAAAAGGTGTTGGGGTTGATTACCTTTGAGGATATTTTGGAAGAAATAGTAGGTGAAATCGAAGATGAGCATGATAGGCCTGAAGGGGCATCCAGAATATTCAGGGCAACCATTCGCAAGCGCTCGAGTTAAGAGCGAACCGTACGCCAGCACAAGATTATGCCAATAAAAATAATGATTGCATCAGCTGCCCAAACTAGTGCTACTGGGTCGATCCTACCTTCTTTTGCCATTCCAGTGCCACAAAGCATCAGTGGATAGTAAATAAGAACAATTGGCAGAAAGCATGTGATAAAAGAACTGAGAAAATCACTTTTACTTAACCATATACCGACCGGGCACCCAACAAGAATAAAACAGAAACAGCCAAGGCTTAGTGCAGGCCGCATTAATAATTCCACATTTAAAAAGAGGTATTGCTGCTTGGTGTGTTTTAGTTTTCCTTTTAAATTTTCAACATGCTTCGGCAGATCAGGGTTTGTCGTTGCGGTATTAAAAGCTAAAGCAGCAGTATCGATTTCGCTTGAAACTTTAGATATTTCTTCTTGGTATTCCACTTTCTTGTCAAGGATTTCTTGCCAAGTCATATCACGGGCTCTTCTGTTTGCATCATTGCTCATGTTCGTTGGTAAAGGTACTTCCCAAACACGATCTTCAAAATAACCCTTACTGCCATCTTCGAAAGTTGCGATTCCATGTTTCATATGGATCATCAATAATTTACGTTCGCGGTCCACCGATAGCTTGGCTTCCCTTGCCTGAGCAACTACATCAATCGCACCTTTTACATCACGCCTTTTAAAGGTTGGGTTGATTAATTTTTTTCCCTGCACTCCTTTGACAAACATGGAGTAAGGGATATTGGAGTGATTGATCATGCCATTCTTTTTAAGCATGGAATAAAGCAGTTCCTCGGCATCATTGAAAACCATTGCGCGTAAAAGATGATGGGTGTGGGGAATGATTTGATAATACAAAACCATTGTCACGGTGCTCATAATAAGGCCTAGGGCAATGCCGGGTAATACTATTTGTCCTAGGTTAATTCCTGAGGCGCGAATGGCGAGTACTTCGTTATCAGCAGACAAACGACCATATACTACGCATGTTGCAAAAAGAGTGGTAGCAGGAATGGTGTAGGGCAGGGTGCTTGGTATAAGAAGAGGAATTGCAGCAAGGATTTGAGCTGGGCCCAAGCCTTGCTGGGTTGCTTCGGCAACAATGCCTGCCATTAGGAGGATTCCGGTAATTCCCACCAAGGCTAGGAAAAACACCTTAAAAAGTTCCCAAAAAACCATTCTTTGCAGTATTCCAAACACCAGGTTTATCTCCGCCCTTTATTATTTCTGATAAGAATTACTTGTCCTGTCTGATACAAATTTTTAAATTTTAAGTCAATACACTCGTAAGACTTCAGTTAGCTTATTTGAGGTAAGTCGAAAAATAGGTTTGGCAAGCCTGGGTGCTTGGGGTGTCTGGGTATTAGGCTAAAGTTGCGTTT
>RFZJ01000135.1 GCA_009920765.1 Planctomycetota bacterium
AGTAGAAACAGCAGTATTAATACATCCATTTGAATATCTGTAAAGGGAACCTGCTTCAGCTAAAAAAGGAGTTATGGCACAATTTCAAACAGCAGAAGAAAATGACATCCCATCAAGGGTCGACTTTTCAATTGCAAATTTTAAAGGCGATCAACTTATATGAATGAATTTTTAAAGAAATGTAAACGGGTGCTTTGGCTTTCAAAGCATAATTGCCTCGTAATCTTTTTGCAAAACAATCATCTAACCTTGAGAATCAGGATGACATTTCTCAATAGGGGCATCAATAAATTTCCAGCTTTAATTCATAATAGAAAGCCAAGCTTGAATCAAAATTCTTGCTTATTGGGAACCCAGGCTGAAAGCCCTTACTTTTCAATACAACGTTCACAAAATAACAATCATGCCGATTCTTCATCATTAAAATAAATCAATGGTTTAAGATCATTTGTTACTCCTTGACAAAAACAAGGAAAGCCATCTAAAATGGAAAAATGGATTCTTATAAAAAAACAGTTGGTCGATCACTTATCATGTTAGCCTTGGCTGGCATTATTTTAGGTTGGTTCATGCCATCAATTTCTTGCGCTTGCTCCAAAACCCAGCAATTTGCTATTCCGTTAACAAAAAGCCATGACAACATCGAATCATTTTGTTGCTTGTCATGTATTGAATCTCAAAATTGTTCATGCTGCTTTATTAACGAAAACCATTTGAATTCAAAATCAAACACCATAAGCAACAGGGAATGCCGTTGTGAATTTCACACACATAGTTTGACCAAATCAATCCTAGCTATTTCAAATATTGAATATGGGCGTTTTTTTAAACCAAACTTTATTAGCCAATTTAAATCCTTAACTTTAACAAATAGCAATAATCAACTCATATTTGAAGGATACAATAAGTATTTTTTTCTATTAAAAAAACCTATCTTTTTCAACTTGACATATAATCGACTCAATATTTAACCCCATTTCTTGTTTTAATATCAAATTTAAAACTGGCAAACTACTTGCTAATTAAAATATAGGTTTTATAAAGGGTAATTTTTATGGAAAAGTCCAGTTCAAATAATTTGGGTTGGCTGCAACTTCTTGTGCTAACCCCATTGGCAAGACTTAGATTTATTTTAATCCTTGGAACTATAGGTTTGGTTCTTGCAAAATGGGATATGCTTGTTGCACTTGGGCAAAAATGGACTTGGAGTCGCCAAGGAAACGAAATTATAGGAGAAGGTTTTGAGTATTTCTGCCCAATGCACCCAACATTTAACTCTGAGAAAAAAAATGATAAATGTCCAATCTGTTTCATGGGATTAAGCAAACGAAAAAAAGGGTTAGTTTCCCCTGATGCACTACCACCAGGCGCCGTGAGCAGAGTTCAATTGACTCCATACCGGGTCATACTCGCAGGAGTTAAAACCCAACCGGTATCTTATGTTCAACTTATCAAGGACATCAACACTGTTGGAACAGTGGAATTTGATGAGCGGGAACTAAAACACGTTGCTGCACGTGTAAAAGGCAGAATAGAAAAACTGGTAGTTAATCAAACCGGTCAAATGGTTCATCAAGGGGATGAGTTGGCTGTGTTATTTAGTCCCGACATGATAATCACGGTACAAAATCTTCTTGATGCACGAAGATCAAACAATCCAGGTTTGGAAAAAAACTCACGCGAAAGACTTGAATTATGGGGCGTTGGGCCCATCGAAATTGAAAAAATTATTCGTGATGGAGTACCTGTACAAAGAATTGCCATTCGTTCTCCCATTAATGGTCATGTTTTGAAAAAATACCCCAAAGAAGGGCAATACGTTGAGGAAGGCGGACCGCTTTATGATGTTGCAAATCTTGAACGTGTTTGGGTTCTTGCCCAACTTTACGAAGATGACCTCGGATTTTTTACCCCAATTGACCATCAACTGGGTGGTGACAAAAGCAACCATTGGCGCGTGTTTGCAACCAGCAGATCTTATCCTGAAGAGAAATTCCCGGGCTCTCTCTCTTTTATTTACCCCCATGTTGACCAGGAAAGCAGAACACTCTCCGTAAGATTTGAAATCGCTAATCCAGGAAATCGACTTCGTCCGGGAATGGCCACCAAAGTTCAACTCCAAGCAAACGCTTCCGATCTAGCAAACTTAAAACGCGCTGATGGAAAAGCTCTTTTTCCTCTTCAAATCAAAGGTGACAAAGTACTTTCTATAACAGAGGAAAGCGTAATTGATACTGGATCATCCAAAGTAGTATACAAGCAGGAGTCTGCCGGCGTTTTTGTGGGGGTCAGCGTCCAGTTGGGGCCCCGAATGAGATTACCCAATGGGGAATCCGCTTTCCCGGTATACTCAGGAATCAAAGAAGGAGACGAAATTGTTACACAAGGTTCTTTTCTAATCGATGCCGAAACACGCTTGAACCCTGCTTTGGGTTCAATTTATTTTGGTGGAACCGGATCAGGTCGGGCAACAATCCGGCCTTCAACACCCAATGATGAAGAAGCAACCATTGCTGCAAACCTTTCGAAACTCTCCCCTTCAGATAAAAAATTGGCATTGGAGCAACTATTATGCGCAAGCCAGGAAAATTCAAAACTTGGTTCAATGGGGGTGCCAATTAAATTTACCATTGAAGGCCAGACAGCTTTTGTTTGCTGCGAGGGATGCTTAAATGAGGCTAAAGTAGATTCAGCTAAAACTTTGACACGATTAAAAATGCTTAAAAGCAAGAATCCTGCGTTAAAAGAAAAAGCAGGAGTTGCACCATGATCGGAAAATGGATTGAATTCTCGATTCGAAATCCTTTGATTGTGATAATGATTTCCCTGGCTCTTGGTTGCTGGGGAATTTTTGCAGCATACAACACCCCGATAGACGCCATACCAGATCTAGGTGAAAATCAGGTGATTGTTTTTGCTGATTGGCCAGGGCGCAGCCCTCGCGAAATTGAAGATCAGGTTACCTACCCCCTTTCGAGAAAACTACAAGGGTTGGCTGGGGTCCGAACACTCAGGTCTTCTTCTGAATTTAATTTTTCGATGATCACTGTTATTTTTGAAGACAAGACAAACTTTTATTTTGCAAGACAACGGGTATTAGAGCGCCTTGCTGAAAATTCAGACAAACTCCCAACAGGGGTCACACCCTACCTGGCACCAGACGCCACTTCATTGGGACAAATCTACTGGTATACAGTGGAACCAACCCCAGGTGTTAATGTCAATTCTTCAAGATTATGGGGGGTCAACAAATTCCTTATTGCACCGCAGATCAATTCTGCCCCGGGCGTCGCTGAAGTTGCAAGCGTAGGCGGTATGCCAATGGAATATCAAATAGATGTTAACCCTGAAAATCTTCGATCCTACGGAGTGAGCCTTGGGGAACTTTTTGATGCGGTCTCTCGCTCCAATCAACCTGCTGGTGGAGGCGTAATTCAAAAAAATAATGCTGAATACATCGTTCGAGGAATAGGCTGGATACGTGGCAAAGAAGACATCGAAAACACACTCATCAAAGAAGTGGAGGGTACCCCAATTTATGTAAAAACCATCGCAGCAGTGCAAATTGGAACACGATTCCGAAGAGGGGTCTTTGAAAAAAACGGCTCAGAAGTTGTTGGGGGCGTGGTTTTAATGAGGTATGGCGAAAACCCACTAGCAGTCACTGCGAGAGTCAAAGAAAAAATAAGACAACTACTTCCCAGTCTTCCTGCTGGCGTTCGAATTGTCCCAGCTTACGACCGCACAAGACTTATCGAAGGCGCCATTAACACGCTTGCCGAGGTCATGTGGCACGAAATGGTTATCGCTGCAATCGCAATAATTCTTATTCTTGGCCATATTCGCAGTGTTTTTGTAATCTGCATTACGCTTCCTCTTTCTGTACTTTTTTCATTTTCAATGATGTGGATATTAAGAAGTCTTGGCATCATTGACATCCAAGCAAACATCATGTCCCTAGCTGGAATCACAATTTCAATCGGGGTACTGGTCGACCAGGCAATCGTAATGGTAGAAAACGCATCTCATCATTTGAAAGAGAAATTTGGGAAAGACAAAATCGCCGGGGAAAATAAAGCACTGATCATTAAAGCTTGTGTTTCCGTTGGAAGACCAATCTTTTTTTCGATCATGATCATGCTACTTTCATTCATTCCTGTTTTCCTCCTTTCGGGAAGAGAGGGGAAACTATTTCACCCACTTGCATACACTAAATCATTTGCACTTATTGGAACTGCCCTTTTTTCAGTAACCTTGGTGCCTGCACTTATACCCTTATTAATTCGTGGACGTCTGCGTTCAGAACAAGAAAACCTTATTGTTCGAAGCTTTATATCAATTTACAAGCCTTTCTTATCATGGTTTATGCCCCGTATCAACCTTGTCATGTGGATGTTTGCAGCGCTTCTCATTCTTGCTGCAGGAATTTTCCCCCTGCAGGCTTTGGTAGGAATGGGGGCTTCAGAAACGGCTTGGCAAAACATGTTCCTAGCAGTTCTAGCCATTGTCACAACCATCACAGTCATGTCGACAATAGGCGGAATAAATCAAATTTTTTCACTTATCACCCTTATTGCATTGGGTGTATGCGCCCATGGTTTTCCTAAAATTGGCGTAGCATTCATGCCGGCACTTGATGAGGGCACAACCCTCGATATGCCGGTTACCATACCAAGGGCTAGCGTAACCCAGGTTATTGATGATCTAAAAGCAAGGGACGCATTAATCCGGGGTTTCCCCGAGGTCGAAAGTGTTGTAGGAAAAGCAGGAAGAGCCGATACACCAACAGACCCATCCCCCCTTGATATGGTGGAAACTTTCATCAATTTCCGCCCCAGGGAATTCTGGCCTCGTAGAGTTCTCAAGTACAACGATGGCATAAAACAGGCTACAATCATTCTTTCCAACTTGGAAAAGTCAGGTTTCATTTCAAAAAAAATATCAGCAGATGATCGATCCAACATGCTGGTTGAATCGACCCAGAAAGCCCTTGAAAGATTTGACGAAGTACAACGGGAACTTGCAACCAGCAGATTTATCGAAATGGAGGCTTCACTTGCTTCAAATTGCACCAGGGAACTTGTAAGCAAAGCATACAATCATTTCGTAAACACCTCCGAATGGATTGGCCCAAAGAACTTCTTGGATGATGCAAAGCTTGCCGAATTGGAAAAACAATTATCCACAGGTTTTGGCCTAGCAATGGCAAGGCATATTTCCATTGGCGAAATCGAAAAAGAACTCCGCAGGCTTGCCGATTTTCTAACATCTGAAAAACTATTAACCGACCCTGCGGCAGCAATGAAAGCATCTCCAACTTTATTAGAAATCCTTGGCGAAAAAACTACAGGAAAAGCAACAACCCTTGCTGATCGAATCTCCGGATTGTTATTGAAAACAATATCTAATTTCTGGCAAAAAGAAATTCAAATCTTGGACCGGGAATTGTTTTATCAAGGAACCTCTGCTTTTATCTGGCTTTCCATGGAGGAACTTTTTACATTTTCCAGGGATCACGGTTTTTTAGAAAATGGCACCAACAATGATGCCATCATTGCACTTCTTGAAACAACAACCTCTGCCCGACTTGGCCAAGAACCACGAACCAAAGTTCCCAAGGAATTCGAAGATCTTGTAAAAAAACTTGAACCAGATTTCCAACAATGGGCATTAATGTGGAAGAGGATGGGAGGACCTAGAGGCGATCTCGTTGATGATGAGATGGGAAGGGTTTTACAAGTTCCCGGGTGGAGCAACATTTTCACCCAACCCATCATCAACCGCATAGAAATGCTTTCATCCGGCATTCGCACCGATGTGGGAATCAAGGTGTTTGGCCCCGACCTTGCCACCATTGATAAACTTTGCAAGGAGGTTGAACGATCAGTCAGGAATATCCGTGGGGCCCGTGATGTAGTAGCTGGACCCATAATGGGAAAAGGCTATTTGGAAATAGAAATTGATCGCGAAAAAGCAGCGCGCTTCGGGGTAAGCGTTGAAGATGCACAACTGGAAATAGAAATGGCAATCGGTGGCCGTAACGTTACATCTACAGTAGAAAACCGTGAAAGATATCCGGTAAGAGTCCGTTACTCCCGAATTGAACGAGAAGACGAAAACGCTGTTCGCAAATTGCTAGTTACTGGAAGTCGTTCCGCAAAAATGAATCGGGAGGGCGAACCATTGAACAAAGTTCTACCCGGGGGCGACATCCACAAATTGGGAGCCGCTCATCTGGGCGGTGGATTGCGCGTTATCCCACTTTCGGCTTTTGCGGACATACGCATCACCGAGGGCCCCGCAATGATTAAAAGTGAAAATGGACAAATGATGAATGCTGTCACCCTAAATGTCCGAGGAAGAGACATGGTAGGCTTCATTGAGGAAGCGAGAAGAGTCGTCGAACATAAAATCAATTTACCAGAAGGCTACCATCTTGAATGGAGCGGTGAATTTGAGCATCAATTGCGGGCAGCTAAAACACTGTTAATTGCTTTTCCTGCAGTAATCCTTCTAATATTCATCATCCTCTACTTCACTTACAAAGATCTTGCAGATGCTTCACTAATCATGCTTACACTCCCTGAAGCCCTGGCTGGGGGCGCATTCTTTTTATTCTTCTTCCCGAAAATACAAAATGGATGGGATTCACCACCTTTCGATTTCAGCGTTGCCGTTTGGGTTGGATTTATTGCATGCTTTGGCATGGCGGCGGAAACAGGCATTATCATGATGGTTTATCTGCGCGAAGCCATCGAGAAACGAGGTGGCCTGGAAAACATCAAATCCCTTGAAGAGCTCAAGGAAGTTGTCCTTGAAGGTGCGGTTCACAGGCTCCGCCCAAAATTACTTACCGAAGGGGTTGCCATCCTCGCCATTTTCCCGATGGTCTTTTCGCAAGGCGTTGGTTCAGAAATCCTGGCACCCATGGCGTTGCCGGTTCTCGGTGGCCTTCTGATTTCAGATGAAGTAGTTGATTTGTTTTTACCTGTCAGATTCTTCTGGGTTCGCAAAGCACGCTGGCTAAAGCTGCGGGAACAAAAATCCGCAAGTCTTATTTGACCGATTTTCCTTCCTCCACATTGGCTATATTTGCGGTAACCCGATCGAGGGCTGCTTTTCTACGAAAGGCTTCTGCTTGAACTTGAAAAAAACGATCCTTCGCCAGATACAGTTCCTTTTGGGCTGCAACCAATGTTAAAAAAGGAATTTTTCCTGAGATATAGGAAGCCTGGGCTTCCCTTACGTTTGCCTGGATTGCGGGCAGAGTTGTTTTTTTAAACAGCTCCATGACCTGGACACTCTCCTTCAATTGTTCATAAGCTTCCTGCACCTGAAAATTAATTTGATCTTCAAGCTTTTTATGCTCTGCTTTCCTCTGGGCTAATTTTGATTGCGCCTCTGCAAGGGCTGCATACCTTCTACTTCTTTGAGAAGGAAGATTCATCCTCAAACCAAGCTGATATTGCATCTGCTTATCCATGCCCTGCCAAAAACTATCATATGCCGCAAGTGCCTCATAATCAGGGGAAAATTCCCTTCTTGCTAGCTGGACTGCTGCATCATCTGCCCGGATTTTATCTTCCAGTGATCGCAAATCCGGCCGATTAGCCCTAGCCTCTTCCCTCAATTGCTCGCTATTTCTTTTTTCAAACTCCAATGAAACCTCCTGTGCAGAAGGAGGCAGGCTTAATTCAGGATCCAAATGTAGCAAGGTATTGATTCGCGCCTGTGTTACTTTACGCATCCGGTTCAGCGTGATCGATCGTTCTTTTTGCAATCCAATCTCAACGTCTGCTTGAAGCACATCCTGTTGGGGAACCTGTCCATTACGATATCTTATTTCTGCATTCTGCTTGAACTCACCCAGCAATTTCAAGGAATCCTCATTAACTTCCATCGCCCTATCCACCAAATGAAAATCAAAGTAAGCATTTCTGGCATCTTCAGTTAATTGCAATCTTACATCTTCAATATCTTTTTCCGTTGCACTTGCTTCAGCTTGCGCCTTATCACCTCGAAGCTTGAGTTTCCCCCGGCCCGGCAATTTTTGAGCAAACTCCACCCTCAACGCAAAATTCACCTGGTTTGACCCTATGGTTCCAGGCGCAAACCACCCACCTACATTTGGGTCTTCCAAAGATATCGCTTGGGGGTATTTCGACCAGGCAGCTTCTGATGCAGCAATCATTGCAGTTAAGGTTGGATTTCGCCCCAATACTTCCCGCACCAGATCATCCGCTGTCAAAGTTTTTAGATTGGAAAACGCTGGAACTTTCCCTGGTCCTTCCTCAACCTGATCAATGTTTTTACTTTCAGTTGATCCCTTTGGACGTGTGTTTTTAACAACGGTGGAAAGCTCATTTTTTTCAACCGGTACAACGATGGGGGGCAAATTGTCGTCAACTTGCGGGAAAAGCACACACCCAGGCAAGGCTAATAAAGAAGCGAAGCACAGACTTTTTATTGCGTGACTTCGAATTTTCATAGCGCTGATAAACCTAAAGCTAGCACCCGGTTTGTTAAATTAACTTTAATAAAATCGGCATTAATACTTTACCAACTTAAGATCAAATTAGGATTATCACAATTCTGACAGCAATAACGGCAAAAATAGCCAAAGATAAGAATACGATTACCCCAAAGCAGCAGACTGGGTAGTTTAAAACAAAGACAGGTAAACTACAGCAAGGTATTTCAATCAGGCAAATTTCCAATGATAGAAGGATTGAATTACTTTCTGGTTTGCATCGATTATCAATTTATCGCGCCAATGGGTATATTTAGTACCTAAAATCAGAGCCCCATCACCAGGGTTGATTTCAATCGCATGCACCTTGCCGTTTTCATCTTCAACACAAAGCGGCCAAGGCTTATTAATATCAGAAAAAGTGCAAACGCTTAAAGTGATATCAAGACCTGGCCTGTCTACATGCTTCTTTAGATCAGACCCATTAAAGTAAATCCGAGTGTAGGAATTCTCAGGAATAATATTATCCCATCCAGTTTTTTGTTTGATCAAAGGAGTAAGGGCAAGCAGAACCTTTTCAAATTCCGGTATCCGTGCCAAACCAAAGGAATTCCCATAATGCGGATCATTCCCTTCAAAATTCAAGGCCTGCTTGGTGCTATAGTTCAAGGCAATTTGATTGAGTTGAATGCAACGGAGTTCATCAAACAATTTCGGTAAAAATAAAATCATTGCAGTT
>RFZJ01000136.1 GCA_009920765.1 Planctomycetota bacterium
AAAATAATGTGGTATTCAATTGCAATAAAAGCTAAGATTACCTTGATTAGGATGCTGTGTTCCCACCCACCCTGGTTAAGTTGCCATGCTATTTAATACTCTTTTATTGATAAGCCTGAACTTTGCAGCAGACCCATTGGATGATTACCAGAAGGTGATCAAGCCCCTGTTGCAATCACGCTGCTATTCCTGCCATGGCGCCCTTAAACAAAACAGCAAGCTGCGCCTGGACACGGTTGCATTCATTCTTGCAGGTGCGGGCAAATCAAAAATCATCACTCCCGGTAACATCAAGGGAAGCGAGTTACTCTCCCGCGTTACCACGATGGAAGAATCCGAGCGCATGCCCCCTGAAGGCGAACCGGTAACCCCTGCGCAAATCAAAGCGATTGAACGCTGGATTGCAGCGGGTGCCCCTGCACCTGAAAATGAAAAACCCGAAGTAAGCCCCAAAGACCACTGGGCTTTCAACTCTCCTAAAAAGGTTGCCATTCCTGCAAACACCAACCCGGTTGACTTCTTCACTAAAGAAGCTTGGAAGAAAAAGAATCTACAACCACAACAGACCGCAGCCAAGCGAACCCTTCTTCGAAGGCTTTATCTCGATGTGATCGGTTTACCCCCCCTTGAAGCGGATTACCTTTCCTTCCTCAACGACTCCTCTCCCGATGCCTACGAGAAAATCGTCGACAAACTGCTTGCCAGCAACCAATATGGCGAACGCTGGGGCAGGCATTGGCTAGACATTTGGCGTTACACCGATTGGTGGGGACTAGGCGCAGAGTTACGCAACAGCCAAAAACACATCTGGCATTTCCGTGATTGGACCATCGAATCCCTCAACAACAATCTGCCCTACGATGAAATGGTGCGCCAGATGATTGCCGCTGATGAGATTAGCCCCACCGATGATAAAAAGTTACGGGCGACAGGCTTTCTCGCACGACAGTATTTCAAGTTCAACCATAACTCCTGGATGGAAGAAACCGTCGAGCATACCTTTAAGGCTTTCATGGGCCTCACCATCAATTGCGTCAGGTGCCATGATCACAAATATGATCCCGTCACCCAGGTCGAATATTACCAACTGCGCGCTTTTTTTGAACCCTATCAAGTGCGTACCGACATGGTGCCCGGTGAATCCGACTTCGAAAAGAACGGCATACCTAGGGTTTTCGATTGCAACCTTGATGCACCAACCTACTTGTTCGTACGTGGCGATGAGAAAAACCCAAAGAAAGATAAATCCATTCCCCCTGGTTTTCCAGCCTTTATGACCCTGGGCGACTTCAAGATCGAACCGGTAAGCCTGCCTCTTGAAGCACACGCACCAGAACTCAAACCCACCGCCTTGGAAAACGCAAAACTGCTTGCAAAAACAAAAATTGAAGCGGCATCCAAGGCTTACACCTCGGCAGAGGAAGTGCTCAAATCCATCAAGAAACCCGAAGAGAAACCCTTGCTTGAAAAGAAACTTGCATCTGCAAAGCAAGGTTTGCAACTGGCAATCGAGGAAGAAAAAAACATCGAGCCACGATGGATTGCAACCAAGGCGAAACTCCTGGAACCCATGGGGCCAGAAACCAAAGCCAAAGCTCAATTGGCTTCGAAGGCGGAAAAACAAGCTGCCCTGGCAAAGGCAACCCTGGATATTTTAAATGCAGAGATCGAATTGCTATCCGCTGCTAAGGGCAAGGAAGATGCTTCCAAGAAAAAAGTGGAAGCAGCAATAAAGGCGCAGGAAGTAGCAAAAAAAAATATTGATACCCCCGGTGAGGTTTTCACCGCAATCAAGGGATCAATAAAGACTCTTGAATCCAACCTCGAATCAGAGGCCTCCCGAAGCAAGCCCTACCCTAAAACCAGCACGGGCAGGCGCTCTGCCCTTGCCAGGTGGATGACTGATAAGTCCAACCCCCTTACTGCAAGAGTTGCGGTCAACCATATGTGGACCCGGCATTTTGGCAGGCCACTGGTCGATACGGTTTTCGATTTCGGCCGCAAGGGTGCCCTCCCCTCGCACCCCGAACTCCTCGATTGGCTTGCTGCAGACTTCATGCAAAACAATTGGGACATGAAACGATTGCACCGCATCATGCTTACCTCCAAGGCCTATCAGATGAACTCAAGCACCCTGGGCATGGAAAAAAACATCGCCATCGATCCCGATAACAAATTGCTCTGGCGTATGAACCCCCGCAGGCTTGAAGCTCAGGCTGTTCGCGACTCCATGCTGCAGCTTGCAGGTAAACTCGATACCACGATTGGCGGGCCCACCATTCCACCTGCTGCCCAGGCGGATTCCAACCGCAGGGCGCTTTACTTCTTCCAATCCCACAATGATCACAATATGTTCCTCATGCAGTTTGATGATGCCAATGTACTCGAATGCTACAAACGCGAGGAAAGCATCCTTCCCCAGCAGGCACTTACCCTTTCAAACAGCAAGCTCGCCTGGTCGATGGCTGAAGCCATCCATGCCCAGCTTCAACTAAAACTTTCACAGGCAAATGACAAGGAATTCATCCAGGCTGCTTTCAGGCTTATTCTTGGGTCTGAGCCCAACGATGCTGAGATCTCCCAATGCCTTGATATCTTTACAGCTTGGAACAGTGCAAACCCTGCAAATCAAAATGCGGGGGGCAATGCCCGTGCGAGATTGCTTCTGGTTCACTCCCTTGTCAACCACAACGATTTTGTAACCGTTCGTTAATTGCTTTAAGAGGTGCCACATGAATCATCAACGATGTTCGGGAAATCACCGCAGGGCCTTCCTCGCAGACATGGGCATGGGCTTTACCGGCCTTGCCCTTGGTTCAATGCTGCAAAGCGATGGCATAACCCGGGCTGATTCCTCATTATCCTGGGCACCACCCAACGGCAAACCTCATTCCAACCCAAAGGCTAAAAGTGTGATCTGGTTGTTCATGAATGGCGGGGTAAGCCATCTTGAAACATTCGACCCCAAACCCGAACTCGACAAGTACGCAGGCAAGTCGATTTCTGAAACACCCTACAAAAGCACGCAAGACCCCGAGAAACTAAAGCTGGCCCGGGTCACCGTGGTCAATGATGCCAACGGACAGCAGCGCAACAAACTCTTCCCCACCCAGGTGGGCTTCAAAAAACGCGGGCAATGCGGCATGGATGTTTCCGACTGGCTTCCCTATCTGGGCAACTGCGCAGACGACATGGCCATCGTTCGCTCGATGTATACCACCGATGATAATCATGGCGCTCAAACCCAGTTTCATTCAGGCAGACACATGCTTGATGGCGAATTCCCAACCTTGGGCGCCTGGGTTCATTATGGCCTGGGTTCCCTCAACGACAATCTTCCCCAGTTCATCAGCATGGGCAATCGCGAATATTGGAACAAAAAAGATGGCCATTATCTTGGGCCCATGCATGATGCAGTTCCTGTCAGGGTTGCTCCAGGGAGCCCGCTGGATTTTGGATCACCCGAACGCCCGGTCACTCCTGATGAACAAAAACTGGGCTTCGAACTCGTGGGTAAACTAAACTCCATCAGGGGCGTCGAATACCCCAACGACCCCGCACTTGCTGCACGCATTAAAAGCTACGAGCTTGCTTTCCGTATGCAAAGGTCGCTTCCAGAAGTCATGGATTTCTCCAAGGAAACCGAAGAGACCAAGAAAATCTATGGCATCGACAAGCCTGCTTCCCGCGACTTTGGCAATCAAATGCTTGCTGCAAGAAGATTAGTCGAACGAGGTGTGCGCTTTGTTCAAATCCAACATGGGGCGGGCGGGGCAGGCGCCTGGGATGCGCATGGCGGCCTAAAGAACAACCATTCCGCAAACTGCGCCAAGGTTGACCAACCCATCGCTGGGCTCATTCAAGATTTAAAACGAAGGGGGCTACTCGATCAAACCCTCATTGTTTTTGCTTCCGAGTTTGGCAGAACTCCGGGCACTCAAGGATCTGATGGCAGGGATCACCATATCTATGGCTTCTCCGTAATGATGGCGGGGGGCGGTATCAAGGGTGGTACCGTGCATGGCACCACTGATGAAATCGGCTTCCATGCAGTCGAAAATCGCCATTATGTTACTGATATTCATGCAACCATCATGCACCTTATGGGTCTTGATTCCCGCAGGCTCGAAATCCCCGGGCGCAAACGCCTGGATATCGATCATGGCAGGGTTATTCCTCAAATCCTTGCATGATTTATATCCATCGAAGCGCTATTTCATTGAGAAATACCGCTACAATGCCTAAAATATATCTAGATGGCTTTTAGCTTGCTTCCAACAAGACACTTGTTGTCAAAGTTTGGCTTTCTTTATCAGGTTACCTTCATGAAACGATTGCTACTTTCAGTTTTAATTCTAATTCCCGTGTTTTGGGTTCATGCAGTTGAACCCTCAAACGTCCCCGTTAGCTTTAATAAAGACATCAGGCCGATCCTTTCGGAAAATTGCTTTTCCTGCCATGGGCAGGGAAAGACCAAGGGCGAGCTTCGCCTGGATGCAAGCGAGCATTTTCTCAAGGCGGGCGCCTCAGGCGAAAAAGCTGTTGTTCCGAATCAACCCTCTGCAAGTGAACTGGTCAAGCGCATTCTTTCAACGGAAAAAGGCAAGGTGATGCCCCCGCCTTCCACCAAGAAGACTCTCACCGCTGCACAGAAAGAAATCTTGGGGAAGTGGATTGCACAGGGTGCCCCTTACGAAAAGCATTGGTCCTTCGAACCCATCAAGGCCCAAGCCCCACCAGAGAAAAAACCCAATCCCATCGATGCCTATCTGATCTCAAGGCTTAAGAAAGAAGGGTTGAACTATGCGCCTAAAGCAGACCCATCTACTTTATTACGCAGAGTTTCCCTCACTCTTACCGGATTGACCCCGAGTGTGCAGGAAATGGAAACCTTCCTCGCTGATAAATCCCCCGATGCCTACGAGAAGATGATTGATCGCTATCTCGCCTCGCCCAAATATGGCGAAGAGATGGCTCGCCATTGGCTCGATATCGTTCGCTATGCGGATACCCATGGCTTACACCTTGACAACGAAAGGCAGATGTGGGCCTATCGCGACTGGGTGATTTCCGCATTCAATAAAAATCAGCCCTTCGATCGATTCATGGTGGAACAAGTTGCAGGTGACTTACTTCCCAACGCCACCTTGGATCAATTGATTGCAACCGGATTCAACCGTTGCAATGTTTCCACCGGGGAAGGTGGTTCGATTTCTGAAGAGTGGGTGTTCCGTAATGCGGTTGATCGCACCTCGAATTTCATGGAAGCCTTTCTCGGCTTAACAGGTGGATGCGCTGTATGCCATGATCATAAGTTTGATCCCATCACTGCCAAGGATTATTACTCGCTTTACGCATTCTTTCATTCTGCAGCAGATTCGCCACTCGATGGCAACCAGTTATTGCTGGCTCCAAGCGTGAAGCTGGATCTTCCCGAAACGAAGAAAAAGATTGCAGAGCTTGAAGTTGAAGTTTCGACACTACGCAGAAAAATGGAAGAAGAAGCTGCAAAGCTTGCGTACGAAGACCCTGCATTGAAGCCGGCAAAGAGCGAAATCAAAGTTGCAGAAGACATCTGGTTTGAAGATGAATTCCCCAAGGGAAGCAAAGTCTTTGCAAGCCCGGGGGTGCCCCTTGAATTGGTCGATGCTAAAAAAGGCAAAGTCTTCAGTGGCACCAAAGCCATTCGTAGATCCGATGCGGGGTTGGCCCAGGATGTTTGCGAAAACATGTCGCCAATCACCATTCAAGAAGGCAGCGTGCTTTTTGCCCATGTCTTTCTTCAGGATGGCAGGCTTCCCAAATCCATCATGCTGCAATATCACTCCACCGGTTGGCTGCATCGTGCGGTTTGGGGCGACTACAACATCATCCCCTGGGGCGCTGCCAACACCACCGAGCGGGTCAACATGGGTCCACTTCCTTCTGCAGGCAAATGGATTCGTCTTGAAGTCCCAGCCGAAAAAATCGGCCTTAAGCCTGGCACCATCGTTAATGGCTTTGCTGTAACCCAGTTTGGAGGCATTGTCTTTTGGGATAAAATTGGCATGACTGGCAAGAAAGATCCCGCTACCGATCCTGCTCAATCTTTCGCAGCATGGTGGCAACAACAAACAGGCAGAGACCAACCCGAAGCCGCGAGCGATGTCGCCATTCTCATCAAACAAGGCCCTGCAAAAACCACCGATAAAGATCAGGTGAACAAGGTGAAGGCTTTCTATCTCGCCAACTATTGTTCGGCAACCAAGGTACAAATGAAACCTTTACTAACCAAGCTTGATGAACTCTCCAAGAAGAAAACGGCCCTTGAGCAATCTGCACCCGGCACCGCCATCTTCAGGGAACTACCCAAGCCACGCGATAGCTTCGTGATGGTACGGGGTATGTACAACAAGCCGGGTGAAAAGGTTGAACCCAACACCCCTGCCATTTTCCCACCTCTTAAAAAAGCCGACCCCAAGAAACGTGCCGACCGACTTGACCTCGCTAACTGGCTTGTCTCCCCAGAACAGCCCCTCACTTCCCGTGTGATGGTCAACAGGTTTTGGCAGCAGGTGTTTGGCACTGGCATTGTCAAATCCAGCGGAGATCTGGGCACCCAGGGCGAACTCCCCTTCCACCCCGAACTCCTCGATTGGCTCGCTTCGGATTTCCGATCCTCCGGCTGGGATGTCAAGAAACTCATCAAGCTACTTCTGACTTCCGAAGCCTTCCAGCAAGTTTCCACTGTTTCTCCTGAACTACTACGCAAAGACCCAGAAAACAGGCTGCTTGCACGGGGCCCTCGCATCCGGCTCGATGCTGAACAAATCCGTGACAACATCCTTTTCACCAGCGGGCTGATTAGTTTCGATATGGGCGGACGAGGCACCATGCCCTACCAGCCACCCAACATCTGGGAACCCGTTGGTTTTACTGGTTCCAATACCCGTAACTACAAGCAAGATACTGGCACCAACCTTTATCGCAGAAGCATTTATGTTTTCATCAAGCGCACCGCCCCTGCGCCATTCATGGCAAACTTCGACCTGCCCAACCGCGAGGCCCTTTGCGCCAAGCGCGAACGCAGTAACACCCCCCTTCAAGCCCTTCAGCTCATGAACGATGTCCAGCATTTTGAAGCTGCCCGGAAACTCGGTGAAAGGCTTATAACCGAGGGTGGTAATGATGCTGGAAAGCGCATAGAGCTTGCTTATAAAATCATCCTTTCAAGGTTTCCCGCACCCGAGGAGAAAGCCATCGTAATGGAAGGTTTGGAAAAGCATATTGCCCGCTACAAGGCAGATCCCAAAGCCAGTGCCCTCGTCGTAAAAGTAGGTGAATCCAAAATCAAGGAAGGCATCAACGAATCAGAACTCGCAGCCTACACCCTGCTTGCCAACACGATTCTCAACCTCGATGAAACCGTCAACCGAAACTAAATGGAACTCTCATGAATCCTTTCTTAGAAAATCAGATGCTGCAAACCCGAAGGCAGTTCTTCGGCAATCAAGGCCTTAGGCTCGGTTCGCTTGCCCTTGGCATGATGATGGCAGAGAACAAAAAATCCCAGGCACAACAAGTGCAGGTTCATAAACCTGTCGCAGGGTTACCCCACCACAAGCCCACTGCTAAATCCGTCATCTATTTCCATATGAATGGAGCTCCCTCGCAAATCGACCTATGGGATTACAAACCTCTCCTTAACGATTTCTTCAACAAGGATCTTCCACCCTCCGTTCAAGGTGGCCAGCGACTTTCCACCATGACCAGCGGGCAGGCCCGCTTCCCTGTTGCTCCTTCAAAATTCAACTTCACCCAGGAAGGAAAGTGTGGCAGATGGATCAACAGCGAACTCCTGCCCTTCACCTCCAAGATTGTTGACGACATCGCTGTCATCAAATCTGTTTTCACCAACGCAATCAACCACGATCCCGCCTGCACTTTTGTGATGACAGGCAGCGAAGTACCAGGCAAACCCAGCATTGGTTCATGGCTCGCTTATGGTCTGGGAAGCGAAAATAACAACCTTCCCTCATTCGTTGTCTTTACGCCGCGCTTCCCCGAAGGTAGCAACGGCCAAGCCTTGTTCACCCGTATGTGGAGCAGCGGTTTTCTTCCCACCCGCTTCAATGGCGTCGCATTGCGCGGCACGGGCGACCCTGTTCTTTATCTTCGTAACCCCGAAGGTGTTTCTTCCGATGATCGCAGAACCATGCTCGATACTTTGCAAAAACTCAATCAACGCGAATTGCAACAATTAGGCGACCCGGAAATCCAGACCCGGATCTCCCAATACGAAATGGCATTCCGCATGCAATCCAGCGTGCCCGAGCTTACCGATCTCTCTTCCGAAAGCAAACGCACCCTCGAAATGTATGGCCCCAATGTTACCACGCCCGGCACCTTCACCCATAGCGCCATCATGGCACGCAGGCTTGTCGAACGAGGCGTAAGGGTCGTGCAGCTTTTCCACCGTGGATGGGATCAGCATTCCTCCCTCCCATCCCAGCTAGGCAACCAGTGCAAAGATACCGAACGAGCAACGGCTGCCCTCGTCATGGATCTAAAACAGCGCGGCCTTCTCGATGAAACCCTCGTGGTATGGGGTGGCGAGTTTGGCAGAACCGTTTACTCCCAAGGCACCCTAACCAAGGAAAACTACGGCAGGGATCACCATCCAAGAAACTTCTGCATGTGGATGGCGGGTGGCGGCACCAAGCCTGGTATCTCCTATGGTGAAACCGATGATTTCAGTTACAACATCACCAAAAACCCCGTTCATATCAACGACCTTAACGCAACGATCCTTCATTGCATGGGAATTGATCACGAACAGTTCGCCTACAAGTTCCAAGGCCTGGATCAAAAACTTACCGGTGTCGAACCCCAGCATGTGATCAAGGATTTACTTGCTTGATTGGAACTTTTCCACGAAAGGGAAATCATGATAACACTGAAAATGTTCCGGGCTGCAATCAATAACAATCCAGATGCGGCAATGCAGTTCATGCTTCCCGATCAAAGCTTCATCCCGCCCCACTTCCACATCACCGAAGTGGGCAAGGTTCAAAAAGATTTCATCGATTGTGGCGGAACTTCAAGGGCGCTAACTTCCTGCCTTCTGCAAATCCTGGTCGCT
>RFZJ01000137.1 GCA_009920765.1 Planctomycetota bacterium
TGGCTACTATGATAAACTTGAGTTTGACCCCTCTGACAGGTTTGTTTTGGGAATGAAGGTTGATTTTGAACATCGGTCTCCCAAACCGGGTGATACCATACAAATTGGCATGGTTGATCTTAAAAATAATGATAAATGGATCGCCTTGGGGACAAGTAAAGCGTGGTGCTGGCAGCAAGGTTGCATGTTGCAATGGGTCCCGGGTTCCAAATCTGAAATTATCTGGAATGATCGTGAAGATTCTCCTTCACCTCATTTTGTTACCAGAATAATGGATGTTCATACTGGAAAAACCCGAACTTTGCCTGTTCCTTTTTATGCGATTAGCCCAGATGGTAAATCTGCCATTGCTGCTGATTTTAGGCGCCTGCACGACACACGCCCGGGTTATGGCTACAGTGGCGTTCCGGATCCCTCGATTGAATTGGCGCCTAAAGATTCCGGTTTGTTTCGGATTGACCTGCAAACTGGAAAACAAAAGCTTTTATTTTCGATGGCTCAAATTGCTGCATTTGGCCCACAAACTGATGACATGATTGGCGCCAAGCATTGGTTTAATCATTTACTTTTTAATACCGATGGGACACGGTTTGTTTTTCTTCATCGTTGGAAACCTCAATCTGGTAAAGTAAGCTTTAAAACCAGAATGATCACCGCCTCAGTTGATGGAACTGATCTTTATATTCTTGACCCATCTGGGAATACTTCACATTTTATTTGGCGTGATCCCAAGCATATTCTTGCATGGACCCAACCCAAGGACAAGCGCCCTGGTTTCTACTTGTTTAAAGATAAAAGTTCTGAAATTGAGCAAATTGGTGCCGGAGTTATGACAGAAAATGGCCATTGCACCTACCTTCCAGGAAACGAATGGATTCTTAATGATACCTATCCCGATAAGCAGAGAATCCAGCATCCTTATTTATTTCATGTTAAGTCAGGCAAGAAGGTTCCGCTTGGGGATTTTCTATCCCCTGCCGAATACACTGGAGAATGGCGCTGCGATACCCATCCAAGGTTTAGCAATGATGGTTCCATGGTGGTTGTGGATTCTCCACATCAAGGCAAGGGAAGGCAACTTCATCTCATTGATATATCAACCTGTAAAAAAATATGATTTTTAAATTCTAATTATGGGTCTTGATTTCACATTTTCTGAATTTGATCCAGATGCAATGCATTAAAGCTCGAATTGCTATTACTCAATTGCAAGAATCTAAATAGTGGTTCTTTCGGAATCCATCTGTTGGGAATAATACTCTAGGGAATTAATGGCCTATAAAACTCCCCGGGTGTCTGATTGTTCCCCTGAAAAGAAGTTTCTTACGGTTTGAAGTCCCAAACCTGCAAGCACTTTTACATGAGGCCTGCCACCTACACCAGCTTCGGTGATGTTCAAAGTAGACCGGTATTACCCCGTAGTGAAATTATGCCTTTGCTATTCGATAAGATTGCACGGCATACAGATGATTATTTGTCCATCGATGATTTGGCTACCGCTGAAAATATTTCTGAACGAACTTTTTGGAATATATTTCTAGAGTATTTTGGCGTTTTGCTCTAGCGCTAAATGATGCTGTATTGTCTTCATCAGCCCGGGGCTGTCTTAATCAAGGGGCTCAGCAATTCATTCGGTTACCTAGATAGCAGCAAAGTATGGCTTAAGTGATTTTGGAAGATTTTCGCAGGTTTGTCGGAAATTATTTAATGAATAACATTCAGAAATACCTTAACAACGTCGGTAAAATCCCCAGGGACCATACTGAATTTAATTGCCATTTTGAATGGCCCCATTTTAAAGATCATGAAATTTTTATTCATGATTCTAATAAGGCTTGTACCATTCGAAACATTCCTTGATAACTAGCAGTCTTTCTAAAAGCTTTTTGATAATTCAGGGTATTTTTTAAGCTGCCTAGCTTGCCAAGTTGGTTAATCCTTTTTTTAAAACCTCTTGCAATAGTTTCTTTTTGGTATATGGCCCTTAAGTTGTTGGGTAAATCGTTGATAGATTGTCTGTTCCCTATATTCGGAAAACCTGATTATGTTACACTCAAAATCTGGGATTAAATGGTTTAATAAGCTTGCAAGGTTATTACTTTTGGGAATGTTGGTATTGTGCACGGGCTTTTCCGTTCAAGCCCAGGAGCCTAAGGAACCCGGTGAAGACCTTCGAGCCTTTATCAAGGCCCAACAGTCCAAAATGGACGAACTTTCCAAGGTTTTGGAAGAACAGAAACTTATCATTCAGGCCCAGTCGAAGTTTTTGGAGGAACAAAAAGGCTTTTCGGCAAGACAACTCGAAGGCAGTACCAAAGAGAAAATTGCAACGCTTGAAATGCTACTTAAGCAGGAAGGCGAGCAACAAGAGTCCAAGGAATCTGTTCCTTCGGAAAAAAATAAAGGCGTGAAGGTGGAATGGGGAAAAGATGGGCGTTTAAATTTCAAAAACGATGAGGGACATCTTAATTCCCACCTTGGCGTTATGATGCAATATGATAGCGCATTTTATAATACCGGTGATTCCACTCAGGATTTGTTGGGTTCCAACAATGATTTAAACCAGGGTTCTGCTTTTCGTAGAGCGCGTATTCGCAGTGATGGCACAGCGTACGAAATTATGGAATGGGTTTTTGAAATGGATTTTTCCCGTGCCGCCGATCTGCGCAAGAACACCATAAACCCGGGTAACGCCGGTCCTGGTCTGCAGGAACCTAATTCCAGCGTCATGTTTAATAATATGTGGATTGGTTTTAAAAATATTCCATTGCTGGGAACCTTTCGAGCTGGCCATATCAAGGAAGACCTCAGTTATTATAGTGCGGGTAGTGGCAGAACCATTCCTTTCATGGAGCGCCCATCTGTATGGGATGCAATCGAAGATCCTTATCTTTTCTCCAATGGAATTACCCTAAGCAGAAATTACATGGATGATATGCTCTACTCATGGATTGGATTTTTTCAAACGAACACTAGGGTGGGGGCATTCAATGTCAGCAGTACTGCCACACTGGCTTTTGACGCACGTTTGTGCGTAATGCCAATCTACGATGAGGAAAATAACCATTGGCTGAATCTGGGTGCCGCAGGTTCGGTTAGGGCCAACCCCAATGAAACTGATACCAACATTCCGGCGGTTGCTGTAAATGTGCAACCCTTGATTCGGGCTGGATCTTCGTTTCAGGTTCCCAACATCATCAATACAAGACCAATTTATACTTTGGAAGGAACAGAATTATTTGTTCTGTGTGCAAACTATGCGAATGGGCCATTCTCGTTTGGTGCCCAGTATGATGCCCAGATGTTTAGAAACAGTTATGTGGATGGAGATACAAGTAAGCCTGTGAACGGTTTGCCGGGGGGCGCCAAACCTGTGGGCGACCTTTACTTTGACGGTTTTTCTGTAGAAGCACTCTGCTTTCTTACCCGAGGGGACCACAGGGGTACCAATAAAAATAATCCCATGTATGTTCAGGTGATTCCCCAAAATCCTCTTTCGTATGGCCATGGAGCATTAAATGGTACTGGTGCCTGGGAGGTGGGTGTGCGTTTTGATTTTGTCAACACGATGATTAATGTGCCCGATGAAGCCAAGCCGCGTGGTGGTTATTTAAGCTCGACAACTTTGGGCTTAAACTGGTTTATTAACTCCAACACTACCTTTATGGCGAATTATGCATACAATTCCGGTTATTTTGGGACGAATAGGGATTCCGCCCCGGATGATGGTGCTTTTCATGCCTTTGGAACCAGGGTCATGTTTATCTTTTGAAAACCCTTTTTCAACAGCACAAATTTTCAAAGCCCGGTCAACCGGGCTTTTTGTTTTGCTACCCCAACTCGATCCAAAGGCTGCGAACTTGAGAGAATCTGGAAAAAATGAATTCGTTTAAAGAAAGTAGGTGGAATAAGCCGAATTAATGGAGATGTCGGAAAATTGGGAAACCCGGGTATATTCCTGATGTTCTGGCTATTTTCCCAGCTTTAAAGGTTCCGTAATGGCCAAACAGCATACATCTTTGAGGCATTCCGCCTGCGCTGCTTTGGCTTGCATGATTTTTGCATTACCTACTTTGGCTCAGAGCACCACTACCACCGATTTAGAAGCCAAGGAGTTCATCAAGGCGCAACAGGCTAAAATGGACGAATTGTCCCGGGTTCTGGAAGAACAAAAGCTAATCATTCAGAACCAATCTCGGTTATTGGAGAGAAAACCCCCAAAAGGTGGCGGACAACCATTAGATGCACAAAATCCGGTGGAGATACCCGGTGCAAGGGTATTAAATCTTGAAGTGGAAATGAAGCCCGAGGCTACCCTTCAAAGAATTTCATTGAAAGATGATGGAATGTTCGATTACTGGGGGAAAGATGGAATCTTCAGCTTCCGGTCTGAGGATGGGGCGTTTGTGGCGCGCTTTGGGGGATTATTCCAGTTCGATATCGGTTTTTACAGTGTGGAACCTTATGTGCAAAACCTGCTTGGCCCACCCACACTGCAACAGGGGTCCGACTTCCGCAGGGCACGTATTCACAGTGATGGTGTTTGCTACGAAGTGGTGGAATGGATGTTTGAAATGGATTTTTCCAAGGCAGCGGATCTGAACAAAAATCGGCTTACCTCCACCGAACCAGAGGTTTCCTTCCAGAACATGTATGTGGGGCTGAAAAGTATTCCCTGGTTGGGCACTGTGCGTTTTGGTCATATCAAGGAGGAGCTAAGTTTTTACAGTGCCTCCAGTGGCAAAAATCTTCCTTTCATGGAACGACCCAATGCTTGGGATGCCTTTGAAAACCCTTACCTTTATGATAACGGCATCACGATCAGCAGAACCTATCTGGACGATCGCCTGTATTCCTGGCTGGGGCTTTTTCAGACCAATACCCGCACTGATGCCCTGGGGGTTAACAAAACTGGCGAGCTTGCCTTTGATGTGCGCCTTTGTGCCATGCCTATTTATGATGAGACATCCAACCACTGGTTGAATGTGGGCGCAACAGGTTCGGTTAGGGCTAATCCAAATGAGTTGGATACTTCACTGCCGGTGGGCCAAATCACGGTACAGCCACAGGTAAGGGCGGGTTCCTCCAACCAAGTACCAAACCTTATCAATTCGGGTGCCATCTACACCACGGCAGGCACGCAACTTTACACTCTGTGTCTGAATTATGCCAACGGGCCTTTTTCGCTGGGAGCCCAGTACGATGCCCAGATGTTCAATAATTCTTTTGTGGGCGGATTGCCTGGTTCCCCGGTTAACCCAAATACGCCGGGCAGTGTGAAGCCAGTAGGAAACCTGTACTTTGATGGCTTCTCGGTGGAGGCACTTTGTTTTCTTACCCATGGGGATTACCGTGGTGTTAACAAAATGGCTCCATCGTTCCTTCAGGTAATCCCAGTCGAAAACTTCTCGTTCGGTTCCGGTGGTGGCTTGCGTGGTAAAGGCGCGTGGGAGGTTGGAATTAAATATGATTTTATCAGGTCACAATTTCAGGTTCCCGATGATCCCAACCGGATCGGAGGCTACCTGGGTTCTTCCACGCTGGGTTTGAATTGGTATCTGAATCCCAGCGCCCTGATCATGGCCAATTATGTGTACACCACTGGATTCTTTGGCCCGGAAGGCCCTAGTGGAGCTGCATTCCATTCCTTTGGCACCAGATTTCAATTAAATTTCTAGGCTAAAACATTATATAGCTTGCCTTGCGTTAATCAGCGATCCAAATGCAATGCATTAAAGCTTGAATTGTTTTTGTTCAATTGCAAGATTCTAAATAGTGGTTCTTTTAGAATACGTCTGGTGGGGATAATACATTAGGGAATTAATGGCCGACAAAGACTCCCCGGGAATCTGTTTCTTCACCTGAAAAGAAGTTTCTTACGGTTTGAAGTCCCAAACCTGCAAGCACCTTTACATGTGGCCCACCACCCGCACCAGCTCCGGTGATGATGTCATCTATTCCATCATTATTTCCATCTGCCAAGCCAACGCGTGCGCCACCACCAAAAAGAATGTCAATCACCAAACCGCTTGAATAGGTGAAGTTGTCGTAAACCATTCTTTCAGCCACCAAGTTAAGCGTTTCGTAATCCCAAACCTTAACATGGGGGCCACCACCTGCACCAGCTCCGGTAATGATAGTCACAATGTCAAGAATTCCATCCCTGTCAAAATCAAAAGTCGCAACACTTACACCGCCGCGGAAATTCAAATCGTAGGCAAAAAATGATGCAACCTCATTGTGTGTTTTCCCATCGAAAACCTTCACATGGGGGCCACCTCCAAATCCAGCCCCTGTTATTATCTCTGCAAAACCATCGTTATTGACATCCGCAACTGAAACGTATAACCCACCAGTAAAATTACGATCGTAAGCATTAAATTGTGCGATTGTTGACCCATTGCTGGAATCAATGATTTTTACTAACGGTGCGTAACCTGCATCCGGAGATACCACCATGTCCAATATGCTGTCATTGTTTGTATCAGCACGGGAAATCCTCACCTGCCCTGTATATCCCGGGAATGGAACCACATTTCCTCTTGATTCACCAGTTGATGGGTTATAGAGAACCACTGAGGTTCCATCACTCGAACTTGAGTTGCCTAATTCTGGGCCAACAAATGAAGAATTATCACCAGTGGCAGTAAATCCCCTAATCTTGTTGAAAATGTTGATCGCGGGGCTAATATTTCCGCCAGTTCCTAAATTGCCAAGACTGTCCGTGAATCTTCCATTCGCAACAGAAATCAATCGTTGGGGTAAAAAGCGCAGTGTAAATTGTTTGATTGATGGGGGAAGCCTTCAGGTTGCTTAAGGTTCCACCTGTAAGTGTAATATCTACCAAATCAAAACCAACAGGTAGTTCCGAGAAGGAAAAAGTAATGGCCGCTGTCTGATGGTACTCAAGTTCGGGCTTGTCTGAGGAAATAGCCAGGCTTGGCCCGAGTGTGTCCACCATTATAGATGTCGAATCGGAAGCACCAGGGTTGTTTGCGAGATCTGTGTAACTACCAATCGAAACAGATATAGTTCCATTGGCTGTGCTGTTTGGTGAAGGAGTGAAAATTCCAGAGTAGACCTTTGGATCTGCAGTTGATGTAAATCCTGAAATGGTTCCGCCATTTACAATCACATCGGTGTTTGTAAAACCAATAGGGTTCTCGCTGAAAGTGAATGTGATGGTCGCAGTTTGATTGGAAACTAGCGTGCTAAGGTTCGAGGTAACCACCACGGAGGGTGCTGTGGTATCAATCGTAAAGGTTCCTACGGTAGACTGGTTGCCTGCAACGTCGGTCGCCTTGATGGTGTAGAGGCCATCCGCCACACTGGGTAAATTCCCAGTCGGGGCACCGTTGTTGAAACTTCCAAAAGTATTTGCTTGGCCACCCGGGACAGCATCCAGAAGGTTTACCGTGTAAGTGCCGCTGGTATAGCTAAAAGTGTAATGGGTCCCAAAGATCAATTGGGTGCCATCGGGACCATACAAGGTTATTGTCAATCCTTGTTCACCAGTGAATGTCAATACAGGGTTTCCATTGTTAGTGATAGTGTCATCAGGTCCGGAATCTGTTCCATTGGTGATATTAATCGGCCCAACTCCAGGACTTAATCCCGGGGGCGTGGTATCAATCGTAAAGGTTCCTACGGTAGACTGGTTGCCTGCAATGTCGGTTGCCTTGATGGTGTAGATGCCATCCGCCACGCTACCGCCATTATTGGTGGGGTTACCGATATTTGGAAAAGTGGTAAGGTAGGTGCCGAAAGGCTGGTTGCCATCGTTTAAATTGCCGTTTGCATCAAGTAAAGTCACTGTATAGGTGGAGGTGCCATTACCGTTTGGGGTTTCAATAACCGTGTATTGGGTGACAGGGGTTAATAATATAGAACCATCAGCACCAAGAAGGGAAATAGTCAGACCGGTTTCCCCGGTAAAGATTATTACAGGGCTTCCATTGTTGGTGATAGTGTCATTAGTTCCGGAATCTGTTCCATTCGTAATATCAATCGGCCCAACAGAAGGAGGGGTTGTATCAATTACTATTTCCTTGTTGGCCCCCAAAGAACCTGTGGTTCCTGGATTAGGTAGAGCAAGTGTAGCATTTATCGCTGTATTGTTCTGGATGGTGCCCCCATTCAAACCCAATGAAATAGAGGATACATAATCAAGATCGGGGGTCGTATCTCCTGGTTGAACAGTATAGGTGAATGTTAGGGTCGAAGTGCCAGAACCACTTGTATAAACTGCATTTCTATCAATTGTGCCTGTTTCCAACACCAAATCGGGTATTCCGCCAGAAGTATTTACAAACACCGGTTCATCAAATTGCACAGTAACAGTAATAACATCCCCTGCCTTGTAATGCCCATTTGCAGTTGGGGATGTCACATTAATCACATCTGCGACAGAAATAACCTGAAGATTTACAGTAGTACTGTTGGTTTGTGCTGAACCACCGCTATTGCCATTGTCATTTATACCAATGGTAAGGGGCACGGTTGCAGTGTTGTTGGGGGTGGTCTGAAAACTGAGATTGTTTGAAGCAATGAAAGTGTTGATGTCTGCCACACTGCCAGATAGTGTCAAATTTCCCGTACCTGAACCCAAAACTGTCACACCACCACTGGTTGCGTATAGTGTTCCACTTGGCACAGCAAAATTTGCTGTTACCTGTCCTGAACCAGCATCTTGATCAGAAAAACTTATTCCCGTAAGAACAGTGATTACATCTTCGATTACTTGAATGACTGCTGGAGCATTAACAACCGGCGTATCGTTAACGGCGGTGACGCTAACATCCTTGGTGGCGGTATTGCTGTTGCTGGTGCCATCGTTGACGACGAAGCTGATGGTCCTCGTGGAGGTGTTGGGAGTTTGGGAAGTATTGGTGTAGGTGACGGCACGGAGTGCAGCTTCCCACTGGGCCAGGGTTGCAGTTG
>RFZJ01000138.1 GCA_009920765.1 Planctomycetota bacterium
TTTTCATCCGTTCGAGGATGATCGATTTTTCGGGCTGCCCGGGGACCAGAAGCTTGGCGCCATCGATTTTAAAATTCCCATGCACTGGGGCTACGTTGACAATGCCTAGATCCTTGAGATCAAGGCCCAGATGAAGCTTAAACTCCGCATTACCACCACCCCATTTGATATGACAATGGCTGCAATTGGAATGCAGGTAGGACCGGGCGCGATCCTCGATCGAAACTTTTTCATCACGATAATCAGGCAACTTGGGAAGCTTCGCTACCTCGGTTGGCAGCTTGTTGGCGAACATGCCGATATGTTCAAGCGTGGCAAGTTGGTTGGCAATCACTCCATCGTAGTTGTGGTCGCGGTTCATCTGTAAAGTGCTTACACCTAGTGCGAACTTCGCAGCATTGTTATGACACAGTGTACACTCCGCCCTGCTGGGAAAACGGTAATTCTGTTCAACAAACTTATCACCCACCTTGATCTTCAAAAGTTTGTCGGCACCTGTTTCATCGAGAAGGTCGGCATCGGTTTGCTCATCGTTCCAAACATAGGTATAGCCCCTCCAATATTGGTCACCATATTCTTGCGTACCGGGAAATTGCTGGTAGTGCATGATGCGTGTTTCGAGTCGCTTTCGACTGTTGGGATTACCCCGTTCCATATCCATGCTGAAGGTTTTGACGAGGACGGTTCCATCGGGAAATTTCCAACCCGGAGGTGCGCCAGGGGATGCAGGATAGGTGACTTCATCAAGATGAATCTGACCATTGCCCGGAATGGCGATGAAGCGATCTTTTTCAGCATGATCGCCCCAAAGCTGTGCGTTGACGGAGTAGGGAATAATGCCCGGGGCAACTTTATGATCCTTGGTAGAGGCAAAGATGCCCGTTTGACTAAGCTTGCGCGGGAAGTTCTTTGCAGAGTCGTCTACCTTTTCAGATTTAATGAGTTGATGTATGCCACCACCTGTGAAATCAAGGAAGTATATTTCGCCTTCAGCATCTTCGCCCCAACTAACGATGCGGTAAGTGGTGCGTGCTAATTCATGGAGGTTTTCAACTTGCGCCTGGTTAGAGGAAGGATTGGTTGGCTTGAATGTCCAAACCCTGCCCGTATCGAAATCCCCGTAAATGTAATGCCCTTTCAATTCTTTCAGTCGTTTGCCTTGATAAATGAACCCACCGGTGATGGATCGGAAATCAGTATGTGAGTGTTCGACAATCGGCTTGAGAATGGGCGTGGGGCCTTTTTTTCGTTCGGGCCGGAAGGGGTAATTGCCTTCCATGACCGACCAGCCGTAATTCCCACCCGGCTGAATATTATAAACGCTTTCCCAAAGATCTTGGCCGATCTCGCCACCCCAAAGGCCCATCTGTTTGTTGCGATCAAAACTAAAACGCCAGAATTGCCTCAGGCCATAAGCGTAAACTTCAGGCAGTGCGCCTTTGGTGTTTACGAATGGATTATCCTTCGGAATACCATAGGCTTTGCCATTATCAGGGTTATCAACATCAATGCGAAGCAGCTTTGCGAATACGCTCGAAAGATCTTGTCCGATTTCTAGTTGATCAGCGATTCCAGAGCCATCGCCCGTGACAATATAAAGATAGCCATCATGACCAAACTTCAGGCAGCCACCATTATGGCCACCATTGGGCCATTCGAAAATAATCTTTTCAGAAGAGAGATCAGCAACCGGGGGTTCCCCTTTCAGGGTGAATCGAGAAACTCGCGTGCCTTTTTCCAAGCCTTCTTTTTCAGGGTTGGGAATCCATGTTACATACATGTAGCCATTATCTTTGAACTTGGGATGAAAGGTGAGAGCGTAGATAATTTGCTTCATCGCCGCACCTTTTGAATCCTTGGCATCTTTAAACTCAAGAACGAGATTGGCGTTATCGGAGTTTTGTTTGTTGATGAATGACCAAATCTTGCCCCAGCGTCCTGCTACAAATAGTCGATCCGATCCCGGAGCCTGTGCAAGGTCCAGAGGCTCTTCGAACTTTGGAAGTTTCGGAAATGCAAGTTCGGTTTTATACGGAGGGGGCGGCTCGGGTGAGCCAATCACTTTTGAAGTCGTCCAAGGTATCCGCTTTTCTAGGCCAAAATCTTTCTTGACTGGCTCTTTTCTCAGCTCTGCTATTCCCAGCGAAAAGCTGGCAAAATATAGACCCAAGGAGATCAATGCTATTACAAAAAGATTGCGACGCATGGCTATTTACCTTTTAAGAAACAGTGCACTATTACCTTTAATGAGACTTCGTATTATCTTGAAATGCAAGCAATTTTTACAGATTACAGCTTAAACCCCATGAACTGAAAGGCTTTTTTGAGTTTCCGGTTTTCGGAATATCGGATGCAGCAACATCATCAGTAAAAGAAAAAGTGCATAAGTGGGTATGCTGAATAAAGTGACTGAATAAATAGGGCCATAAAAAGCATCCAGAGGTTTACTTTGCATCAAATGAAATTGTAAATCTCCAAGGCAGACCGAAAACAAAACCAATGTTATCAGAAAGAAGATATTGAGCATCGGGTGCTGCCTTAGATCTCTCCAAGAGAAGGCAAGGGCGGGTAAAGCAAGCACAAGATAGTGATCCCAGGTGATGGGGGAAACAAAAAGCATGATGACAATGCCTATGAAGAAAAGCCTTTCTCGTTTCTCGGGCATGGGAAGAAAAAATAGTAAAACCCAAAGTGAGGTGGAAGCTATTTGTAATATCAGGGCCAGCGCCCTGCCCAAGGTGGGCGCCAGTATTAAGGGCGGTAAAAGTTCGGGGTGTTCGGGGAAGAATAGTTTGCCCATGAAACCATTCCAGGAGATATTTCCCAGCGAGCCTTCAAAGTCCCTGACCAAAGGCAATACCCGAAATAGGTAATCCTTCATATCGGGTAATCCAAAAACCAGGATTGAAAGCAGATTGCAAACAACAAAAGAGAGAATAAAAGCAAGGAAGCTTTTCCATTTGCGATCCAGTACAAACCAGAGGATTAGAAACACCGGGGTAAGTTTGATCGCAGTAGCTAAACCCAGGCTGATACCTGAAAGCCAGGGTTTATTTTTTAGATCGAAGAAATAGGTTGCAAGGAGTAATGCAAGAAGCATGAAGTTCCATTGCCCTTGATTGATTTGGCTTTGCAGGGGGCCACATAAAAGAAAAAGTGTGCAAGCAGGGAATAGACTCCACCAATGCCAGGGTAGGTTCATTGATTTAAAAACGAACACGGTAGAGCAAACAAAAATACCAAGCATGACCAGATTCCATAAAAGCATGGCGTGGACATAGGGGAGAAATGCAAAGGGTAATGAGATAAAAAGAGAGAAAGGGGGGTGGGCATTGACATGAACATCCATGGTAATATTTTTGTTGTCTGCCTGGATATCAAGGAAGCGATTTAGAGAATCGGAAAGTGGGCCATATAATGGGCGGCCATCCAGCCAATCTTTGGCAGAAGCCCAGTCCTGGAAAAAATCACTTCCGGAGTTTAAATTTCCCGGTAGAGAAAAAATAAAGCGCGAACCCTGGAGAGAAATTACCAAAAGAAATAGCAAGAACCATAGCAGCGGGCGAAACTTTCCAGAGGCTCCCATTGGGTCAAACCAAGGGAAATGCTCGTTTTCTTTAAAACTTTGATCAGGTTTCATTGCTTAATTCAACTTAAGTTATACATAGTATAACCTGCGTGAGGTTACGTTTTATTCAAAATATTAGGGCTTATTGCAACTTTGCTTTAACTTATTCCGACAACCCTTTTGACTTCCCTCTCTCTGCTACCATAAAATAATTGCATGGATGTGGCGAAATACTAGTATGGATTGCCGGTACATCCAATTTGGAGTCAACGTCTTGAACACTATTGTAGCTATTCCTGTTTTCAATGAAGCCAACCATGTTCATTCTGTGTTGGAAGAAGTACGCAAGTACGCCAATCGAATTTTAGTGATAGATGATGGATCAACGGATGGCACCTCCAATAAACTAGACCAGGAAACCGGTATTGAGCGGATTACCCACGAAAAAAACAAAGGGTATGGCGCAGCGTTGATTTCCGCCTTTGAATACTCACTATCGCATAATGCAGATATTCTCATCACCATGGATTGTGATGGGCAGCATGAACCTTCCAGGATTCCCGTTTTATTGGAAGCGATCGATCATGCAGACATTGTCTCTGGCAGCAGGTACCTCCGCGACTTCCGTCAGGATAACAGTGCCCCCGAAGATCGTAAGCGCATCAACACGCTGATCACCAAGGAATTAAATCTGCGCTATGGGCTTCAGTTGACAGATGCATTCTGTGGTTTTAAAGCTTATAATTGCAGTGCACTTGCGAAGTTTCAAATCACCGAAACCAGCTGGGGCATGCCCCTTGAACTATGGGTGCAGGCTGCCTACTACAACATGAAGATCCAGGAAGTTGCAGTACCAAGGCTTTATATTGATCCCAACCGAACTTTTGGCACCGTTCTCGATGATTCTGCCAAGCGCCTTGCCTATTACCGTAAGGTATTGGTGCAGGCTGAAGAGCAACTTTCCTGGCATGGAATTAATTCATCTGGTTCTTTCACTTTCGATTCAATCTTAATGGAAACAACCCGTTGACTTCGCTGCATGAACTTCGCGCACCTTCTGAAGATGGCGGAATTCTTTTTTACCCGAACCTTTCGCTTGCCGCAGAATTGATCAAAGAAAACCAAAAAAAGCTTTCTAACGCCCAACCTTTGATTTTTGATCTTCCCCTAAAAGAGCTTCGCCTGCTTGCCAAAGATGAAGCGATTAGTGCTGCGATAGCATTTTTGAAATCAAATCAGCAGGAAATAAAAGTTGATGAAGGTCTGCCTTTGCTTGTATCAGGGCATCAACCCGAATTGTTTCACCCCGGAGTCTGGATCAAGAATTTTGCTTTAAACAAAGTCTCCAAAAGATATGGTCTGACACCGCTTAATCTTGTTATTGATAACGATGTGGTCAAACATGCTTCAATTTCTGTTCCCATGATGCCGGTTGGTTTAAAAAAGTCTTTGGTGGTTGACTGTAATTTTGACAAAGACAATTCGGGCATGCCCTATGAAGATTGGACCATCAAAAATCATGAAATCTTTGGTCATTTCAGCGAACATTTAAAAGCGCTCACCTTTGATTGGGAAAATAGTCCCATGGGTGTCACCTTTTGGCAGGATGTTTTAAAAGCTGTTGCAACGGGCTTAAAACCGGGGCTGGCGTTTACCCATGCACGAAGAAAATGGGAACAACATATGGGCTGCAATAACCTTGAACTGCCCGTAAGTACACTTTGTGGCACCAAATCTTTTTCGCTTTTTGCCATGGATATCATCAGCAAGGCAGAAGGGTTTGCAAATTTGTTTAACCAAGCGGTTGCCAGCTATCGAAAAAAACATGGGCTCAAAAGCAAGAATCATCCCTTCCCTGATTTGGGGGTAGCAAAGGGATGGGCTGAAACGCCATTCTGGTTGTTACTTCCCGGAGAGAGTCGAAGACAAAGGCTGGGGGTTAAAAAAGAAGCTACGGGAGAAATCATTTTGGGTACACCCGGGCCTCAGGGTGTAAGAATCAATCTGGGTGCTAAAGATCAACTTTCTGCATTAAGAAACTTGGAAATCCAGGGAACCAGGGTTAGGCCCCGTGCTTTATCAACCACGATTTTTGCCCGGCTTATACTTTCGGATGCCTTCATTCATGGCATCGGTGGTGCCAAGTATGATGAAGTAACGGACCAGATGATTCAGGATTTTTATCATGTAACGCCCCCTGCTTTTATGGTGGTATCCGCCACTGCAAGGCTGAACTTGATCAAGAATCTTGAAACTGAAAGTTCAATAAAAGGTGCAAATCAATTAGCCAGGGATATCTGGTGGAACCCGCAACGACATACGCCCGCAAAACCCGATCCTCAATGGGAAGCCTTGGTGGTGCAAAGGCAAAAACTTCTGGCTCTTCCCTGTAACACCCATATCGAGCGCAAAGAACGGTATCAAAAACTGAGGGCTAATCTGGATCACCTCAGGGTTTGGATTAAATCCGATTATGAGCAAGAAGTTGCAAAGGCTAAATATCTGCAAGGGCAATTCAAAAATCAACAACTATTACAAAGCAGGGAATATTCTTTTGTCCTGCATTCAGAACAGAAACTAAAATCGCTGTTTAAGCCATTCTTATAGACGCTACTTTTTCTTGCCTTGTTTCGAATTGGGATCCATCTTCTTGAGCATATCGGGATCAGGGGTGCCCCCAAACTGCTTCCAATAAAGTTCCTTGAAGGGATTGATCTTAGGCCCTGTTGCATCTTCATTTACCAAAAGCGGAGTAACCTCAAGCCACCACTGATCAATCGCACCTTTGAGTTTTTTTACAACTTCAGGGTTCGTTTCTGCAATGTTGGTCTTTTCACCCGGATCGGTTGAGATATCAAAAAGTTCCCACTTCTCGCCATTCTTTACATTATTGACCAGATTGTACCGGGTGTTCCTTGCAGAGACAAAAGAGTACTTGGATTCAGCGGCTTTGCCTTTTTCCCAGCGCCCCACGTGGGTGAAAAGAACACGATCATCCCATGATGCTTCGGGATTTTTCAAGAGTGGAAGAAAACTTCGGCCTTCAACCTGCGAGATTGCTTCCTTGGGCATAGGGGTGTTTGTAATTTGAAGCAAGGTGGGGAAAATATCGATGTGGGCGGTCAGCTTGTTGCAATCTTTACCCCCTGCGAAACCAGCAGGCCAGCGCCAGAATGCTGGAACACGGGTGCCGCCCATGTAAGGGGTAACTTTAGAACCCCTCATGCCTGCGTTGAAAACTTTCACTCCAGCAGTGCCGCCGTTGTCGGTCATAAAAATCAAGAGCGTATCTTTTGCAATTCCAGCTTGATCAAGGAAAGCCATGAGTTTGCCCATGTTGTCATCAATATTTTCAACCATGCCAAAAAACTTGGCAGCATCGGGAGGAACCTTGCCCTCATATTTCTTTTCGTACTCGGGTGGACAGATCAGTGGGCCATGAGGTGCATTGGGTGTGATGTAGGTGAAGAAAGGTTTGTTTGCCTTTTGCTGTGCAGTCATCCAAAGAATGGCTTGGTTGAAAAAAACATCAGTGCAGTAACCCTTGGTTTTTTCAAAGGTTCCGTTGTGAAGTATGGCTGGATCGAAATATTTATTGTTGGGGGCATCGCCACAGCTTCCTGGATAGGTTTGCCCGATCCCTCCTGCGCCATGAATGAACATTTCATCAAAGCCACGCTTGTTGGGCCAGTAGGCGGGCTCATCTCCCAGATGCCATTTGCCAAATATCCCGGTGGTGTAGTTTGCAGTTTTTAAAACTTGGGGAAGAGTTATGGCTTTGGGATTTAGCCTTTCTCTTTCCAAGATCGTATGAGTAATGCCATTTTTAAATTCATGCCTGCCCGTCATCAGGGCTGAGCGGGTGGGTGAGCAGGTGGGGCTGACATGAAAATCGGTGAAGCGAACACTTTGGGAATGAAGCTTGTCGAGGTTTGGTGTTTTAAGAATCGGGTTGCCATGGGCTGCAATATCGCCATAACCTTGATCATCCGTCATGACGATGATGATGTTGCGGGGAGTTTCAGAAAGTAAAGCAGCGCCAAGAGCCAAGGTAACCAGAGTAAACATACAATATCTCCGTGATGATTTTCACGAAGATATTGTAATGGATGATTAGACGAATAATCCAAGGATTAATGTTCAGTTGAACTAAAAATCTCAGTCTTAGTCGACCTTCACTTGAATGGCCTTGGGCTTGCCATTGGGTGTTTTGGGGATGTGAAGATTAAGCATGCCATCCTTGAAGGAAGCCTTAATCTTGGTTTCATCCGTATGATCTGGAAGGGTGAAGCTGCGGGCAAAGCTTCCATAGGATCGTTCAATCCGATGGAACCGTTTTCCCTTTTCTTCTTTTTCCTTGTTCCTGCAACCTTCAATGGTGAGTATGCCGTCATTGACCCCGACCTTGACATCTTCTTTTTTGACATCGGGGATTTCCGCACGGATTTCGATTTCGCTGTCATTTTCTGCAATATCAACCCTAGGTGCCCAATCACCTGAGATCAAAGCATCAGCACGAAGGGTGGGCCAGGTCATCGCCCTGGTGTAATTATTGAACATTTCCTCAAACTCCCGAAGTGGTTCCCACTTTATAAGTTCCATGTTGGATCTCCTAAATAGCAGTAATAATTCGCCTGGGCACCCCACTGCCTTGGGCGCCCAGGTTACAGCGCTTTTCGCTGAATGTGCCTTTTACAAACTACTATTCGGTTTAAACGGATGATTATTCGGGAAAAATGAAATAATGACGGATTTAATATTAATTCAACTTTAATTGAAGTCGCCTAAACATTGGAAATTGATTTACAATGTGGAGTTTAAGAAATGTTTTAATGCCACTTGCTCGCTACCTTCGTTAGCAAGTTTCTAAAGGCAGCAATTATTGGCCAAGGGAAGCCAGCATCTCCTTGGCATCGGGGAAATCGGGTTGGTTTGCAAGTGCCTTGATTAGGTGTTCGCGTGCTTCTTCTTTTTTGCCCACATGTTCCATCATCCGGGCAACCTGATAATGAGCCTTCGCTGGTTCGTTGATCTTGATGAAGACTTTGTAGCTCTCCTCGAATTTTCCATTTCGACAAAGTGCAAAGCCATAGGTGTTGATGAATTGTCTATTTTCGGGCTCGAGCTTTACAGCAAGGGCCAAATTTTCGAGGGCGATGTTCCATTCCTTTTTTCTGGCATGAAGCATGCCTAGTTCGAACCAAATGCCAGCTTCCTTGGGGTGTTTCTTGCCCGCCTGTTCATAGGTTTCCTGGGCATGCTGGTAGTC
>RFZJ01000139.1 GCA_009920765.1 Planctomycetota bacterium
GAGTTCAAGCCTTCTACTTTGCAAACGAGTTTTGATTTTGGGATTGGATTTTTTAGAGCCAAAGAGACTGCGAAGAAAACTACCCATGAAGGAACCCTTATAAATGAATGAACCCTTGGAAATACAACCCGGAAACATCCATGTCATCAGGGGTAATGATTAAACATCGGCAAAGGAGTGAAAGCAAACCTCCTAAATTAACAAGATCAAAGGTAATTATAGGAATCTCAGGCCAAAAAATCAAAAATAATCCACCCTTCCTTCTCAAAGCCCCTATCCTATTCAAACCACAAAATCTTATTTAGCTTCTAAAATTAACAAATGTGAATGAATATTCTTTGGCGTAAGAAGAGTTTTGATTGCCATTAAAACAGGCAAATTAACAGTTTCATCAAAGGAAAAATTGTCCGGGGTTATTCGTTCCGCACCTATTGGCAAGTTATTTATAAGCCCCAAAAACTTATTACCTTGAACAAACCTGCCCTAAAGATCAAAATGACTAATTCTACCTGAAAGGAAATTGTCATGCATTTAGTTTTACTTTCCACGCTGCTAGCATTAAACCCCGCTTTTGTCGAAGTTCAATCCAAGCCAAACATCATATTCATCATTGCTGATGATCTGGGCTATGGCGACCTGGGATGCTATGGCCAAAAAATCATCCGCACGCCCAACCTCGATCGCTTGGCTGCAGAGGGCATGCGCCTTACCCGCCATTATTCGGGCAATGCGGTTTGCGCCCCATCCCGCTGCGTATTGATGACAGGCAAACACCCGGGCCATGCCTTCATCCGCGATAACAAACAGTTCAAACCCATGGAGGAAGGCCAATACCCGATCCCGGCTGAAACCACCACGCTGGCAAAACTATTCCTGCAACAGGGATATGCCACAGGCGGGTTCGGCAAATGGGGCCTAGGCGGGCCGGGCACCACGGGCGAACCACTTAAGCAAGGCTTCACCCGATGGTTTGGCTACAACTGCCAGGCCGTTGCCCATAACTTCTACCCCACCTACCTCTGGGACAACGATCGCAAGATATCGCTTAACAACCCCGCCTTCAGTGCCCAGGGGAAACTCAAACCCGATGAAGACCCCAACGATCCAAAATCCTACGCCCGATTCAAAGGCAACGATTACTCCGCAGACCTAATCAACGATCAGGCGCTTGCCTTCATCAAACAAAATAAAGACAAACCCTTTTTCTGCTATGTTCCCACCACGGTCCCCCATGTGGCGTTGCAAGTTCCTGATGAAGCCCTGAAAGAATACGAGGGGAAATTTGAAGACCCACCTTATGTTGGGGGCAAAGGCTACACTCCCCATTTCAAACCAAAAGCTGCATACGCTGCAATGATCACCCGCATGGATAGAGACATAGGCAAAATGATGACCCTGGTTTCTGAATTGGGCCTCGATGAAAAAACCATTTTTGTGTTCACCTCGGATAACGGCCCCCTGAGTGGCACTCATCAAGGGCTGGCAGGCACCGATGCCCGTTTCTTTAATTCCTCTGCGGGCCTTCGCGATGGAAAAGGCACACTTTATGAAGGTGGGTTCCGAGTTCCTGGCATCGTGAGATGGAAAGGAAAAATCGCACCTGCCCAGACCAGCGACCGAATCACCGGCTTTGAAGACTGGATGCCCACCCTGATGGAACTTGCAAATGCTTCCAACCTTGCGCCCAAGGATGCAGATGGCATAAGTTTCGCACCCACCCTTTTTGGGAAAAAACAGGAGGAGCGACCCTTCCTTTACCGGGAATTCCCGGGGTATGGCGGGCAGATTGCTGTTATCATGAATCAATGGAAGGGAATCAAGCAGAAGATGAACCAAGGAAAAAACCAACTGGAACTTTATGATCTTTCCAAAGATCCCGGTGAAACCACCGATGTTGCAGCAAAAAACCCTGACATTGTCGCTAAAATTCAAGAAATCATGAAGGGCCAGCATATGCCCAGCAAGGAATTTCCCCTTCCTTTGGTCGATTTTGACCCCAAAAAGAATCCCATGAATAAAAAGAAATCATAAGACTTTTCAAGGAACATTACCATGAACAAGATATTCAAGCCTCTTTGGACCCTGGCCCTGATCGCATGCAACTTCCTTCCAGGCGAAGTCTGCTTCGCCCAATCCAAGGAAATCACACCCAAGGAAATTGTGTCTTTTGATGGCCATACCGATGCGGTGAAGTGTGTTGCATTCAGCCCCGATGGGAAACTAATCGCCTCGGGCGCAGCCGATAACCTGCTTCGGGTTTGGGAACCTCGAACAGGCAAGAATGTATTTGTAGGCGTAAGCCACAAGGCCCCAATCTGGGGAGTAACATTCAGCCCCGATGGCAAAATAATCGCCACCGCAAGCGATGACATGACCGTGCAGATCTGGGATGCAGGCAATGGCAAACCTTTGAAGGTGTTAAAGGGCCACCAACGCTCGGTGGGCGATGTCAGCTTCAGCGCCGATGGTAAATTACTGGTCAGCGCCTCCAACGATTACACCATCAAGGTTTGGAACACCAAAACCTGGGATGAAGTTCGCCAGATGCCCGAACATCGCAACTGGGTTTCCACTGCCATTTTCAGCCCTGATGGAAAAAACATCCTCACAGCAAGTTATGATTTCTGGATTCGTATTATTGATGTAAAGGATGGGGCAGTTATAAAAACCTGGAAAGCCCACACCGATTGGGCAACTGCTGCGGTATACAGCCCCGATGGCAAGAAAATCGCAAGCTCTGGGGGCGATCGATTGGTGAAATTATGGGACGCAAGCACCGGCAAGGAACTTTTCACACTCGAAGGGCATTCTGACATCGTGCGCACCGTGGCTTATTCACCCGATGGCAAAAGTATAGCCTCGGGGGCGGGAGGGGATAACACAGTCCGTATTTGGAACCCCGAGACAGGCAAGGAAATCGTTTATCTCAAGGGGCATTCCCAGGAAATCATCCAGGTGGCATACAGCCCCGATGGCAAACTGATTGCAAGTGCAGGTTCAGATAACATTGTAAAAATCTGGAACATCGAGCCCCTGTTCAAAAAGCCCTAATATTTTCGGAGAGATATCATCGTGGAAGATTTGTTTGGTGCCTTGGATAAAGAAATTGATGCTGCAAAGATTCTGGGCTACCTCAATCTTTCCGATGGCAGGGCCGACCCCCGCTGGCAGAAACAACTAAGCGATGCCTATGCCTTCCTTGCAGAGAATGGCGACAAGCAACCTTGGATCAGCCTGTTGGATTGGCTTGAGCAAAGGCTGGATGCACTGAAGGCAAGTGGTTCTGCTGCATTTAAAAATGACAAACAAGCCAGGAAAACACTTGAACTGATTCCCTTGTTTCTCGAAAACTACAGGGCTTATCATTCTGATATCCTGGGCCATCTGCCTGATGCGGATTTGTTCCTGCCCTTCTTCCTTGCCAAGGTTTTTGAAACCCTGCTAAGGCTGGCCCTTGAAAAAGGTTTTCCCAGGCAGCCCGAATCTTTCCTCAAGAATGCCATTCTTCAGTTCAACGATTTTGTTGGCTACAGGCCGGTTGCCCTGCTCGAAACCCGACCCTCGGGCGAGCCCTACCCCCACGAAAAATTCCGCTGTGTCCCCCTTTATCTCCGCAATGCAGGCACTTCCTACAGCCCTTACAGCACCTTGATCCAGCAGGCACTTGATATCCTTGCCGATGTCGATCCCTCTTTGCTTTCAGAGGCAAATTTCGACCTGCAAAACCTCGATGAACTTTCCATGGATGTCCGGGGCTACGATCACTCCCATCCCGCAAACCTCCGCCCGAATTATTTCTTCGGCGAATGGGACCCCCATTACATCGATGAGCAGGGCCGATTCCGCAGGTTCGTCGTGCGCAAGGCACTGCTTGATGTTCTCAAAGATCGTATCGACAACGCAGGCAAAAACACCGAGGAAAATTCCTTCGAAGCTGCTGCAGTCCTTGCAGGCACCATCCTGATGGCGGCCAGTGTAAGTGGCAGGGTGGCGGGCACCCATGAAGCATCTGCATCATTGGCGAAATTGATTCCAGGCATCGCCCGGGTACGCGATACTTTTTACGAATACCTCCTTAAGAAAGCCACTCCCGAACATCAGAAAAAACTTCTGGAAGAGAAGGTGCAATTAAGGCAGGCATTTGGCGGAGCCAGGCAGCACTTGAATAATCTTCTGGGCAGGAAGCGCGCCTCGCATGTCCAGCATCGGTTTCTTGGCTTGCTGCTTGCCAACATGGGATACCTGGATGCCTCGAGGGCACAGGCCCGGAAAATTGAACCCGCCTCGGGCAGGATGCTTGCTGAAATACTCGGCCTTATCAGGCTGGGGCACCTCGAAGTCGAGCGATCGCTTTGGGCGCAAGCGGCCCAACGGCCCAATCAGGCTTTTGCCATCCTGCAACGCGCCATCGAATGTGGCGCAAGTGCAGACCCATGGAATGTACTGGGTTTTCAAGGGTTATTCCCACTCTCCCCGGCACGCGAAGATAGCACCCGCGACCCCAGGATCGAGGAACTTCTGGCTGTGATGGAACATATTTTCCTGCTTACCACCAGGCTGATGTGTGAAGCCGCCGCCAATGGTGATGAAGCCTTGGTGCAAACCCTCGAAAAAGAAATGGAATCCAAGGCGAAGTGGTGGGATCGTTTCGCAACTTACCAGGTAAGCGGTGTAAGGACGGTACGCGGGGGCGAGGCATTGGGCTCTGCCAGGATGGTTTCGCGTGCCTTGCTGAAATGGCATCATCGTGGGGAAACCCCCGCAGACCTGGCATTCTGGCGCGAACAACTTTCCGCCCTTAGAACCCCCCGGGCCTTTGCCATGGTGGTCGATCTTCTTTTAAGGCAAGGCGACCAGATTGCTGCCCTTGGTTTACTCATGAGCTGGCTAAGCCAGGCAGACAAGGTTCCGCTTGAAGAAGGGAACCAATCCTTCCATTCACTGGCGTTCCGCTGGCTGCTGGCAACTGCGGTACACCGCGAAAAGATTCCCGCAAAGCAGTTGGAACAACGCCATTTTGCGGTACGCAAATTCTTTGCCCAGCTTGAGGCCAATGCGGAAGATTACTGGCAGGTGCCCGTGCTCGAAAAACAACCCAAGCCCCAAGAGGAAGAAAAAGAGGAAGATGTTTTTAATGCAGCCTATGACGATGTCAGCTACCTGGATACCACAGGCAATGATGATGAGGGCGCGGTTTCTGATGGGCCGAGATACGCCCCTTTCGAACTCGAGGAAGAAGCTTCAAGCCTGGAAAACCGCCTGCATTTTCTAAACGCCTCATCGAAACTATGGCAGGTTGCAGCCTACTATCTGGGATCACGCACCGAACTGAACCCCGAAGACAAAATAGCCCTGGGCCAATGGCTTGATTCAGCCTCCCAGCGATTGCAAAAACTTGGGCACCTGGTGGATTCCCTGCACCAGGCAAAAATCCCGGATCCGGGCGCAGAGCCTGATGCCATCATCGAGTATGACAGGCAGCGCAACCTGAAGGAAAACCTGATGATGGAAACGATCACCGCCTGCGTGGAAACAGCCAGTGCGGTAAATTCAATGCGCGGGGCACTCGGTGCCGCTACAGAAAAAGAAGCCAAGCTATGGGAAAACTCTTATCAGGATCTTGAAAGAGCGTTACTAAGAGGCAACCCCACCGCAGCCAAGGAAGCCCTCAAACTGTTTCGAAAAGGATTCGCCAAGGAACCATTGGTTTACACCACCCTTTCGAACGGCGGGGACCCCCACCTTATCGTTCGGGTAAGGCTGGCGCAAAGCTCTCTCGATTTCACCCTGGTCAATCTGCCCAGGGTCGGGTTGATCAGTGAAAGCCTGAAACTTCTGGTTCTCGCCAAGGATATGGAGAAAAAAAGGCACACCAAGGGAAGAGGGGTGTCTGAATACAACAGGCACTTCACCATAGGTTTTCGCTCGGTGATCGAAACCATCATCGAAACCGCGGTGGATGAAACCGATGCCAGGGTGCTCGAGCTTTTGGAAAAAGCGTGCGTACCGTTTGAAAAGCTATGGGTGGAACACAGTTGGACCGGCCAGCTTTCCTCTGCGGAAGGATTTTTACACCAGAAGGCATTCGATGAGGTGCGGGAGTTCATCATCAATTACGGGAAAGACATTTTTCATGCCCGATTCATGACCCTTGCCAACCTTCGAGGGGTGATCCACCTGGGCGCTGCCAACTTCCTGCAGGAGCTTGTGCAAAACCCTGATCCGCTTCATCCCGTTAAACTCGCAGATGACCTCGGGGAAAAAATCAAACTGGACGATGCCTCACGAATCCTGGGGGGCATCATTCTCACCCTTGTCGAAAACTATCAGGAATTCAAGGATTACAACACTTCCTGCACTTTATCCGACTATGGCAACATGCTTCATGTGCTGCTTTCGTTCCTTCGGGTCAAGGCTATTTTCGAACGCAAGGCATGGCTGCTGCGTCCCCGCATGATGGTTCATGAGCTCTTAGCACGAATGAAAAGAACCAAGGCGGCAAAGCGTTGGCAGGAATCGCTGCACGAAATCACCAAGGTGGAGGCGGGGGCTATACTGGACCTTCTGAACACCACCGAAAAAGAAACGGGCGTGCGTATTATTTCGGTCCGGGACCGGATTGAAAATGGATTTACCGCAAGCCTGGCAGTGGATAGGTTGTGCTCGCTTGTGGAACCTGCGATGGGCGAGGCACGAAAAAAGAGCGTGCCACGCGCCTTCCGAACCTTCCTGGAGGAACTGGAAACCCAGGCAGCAAAACCCTCGGGCGTGGGGCGGGATATTCCAGAATGGCTCGCAAGGCTCGAAGCCGAAGTCCAAAGGGTTCAAATGTCGCAAACTGCAATCGTGCAACTTGCAGAAGGCCTGTACAAGATCAACAAGTTCCCACTTGATATGGAACAAATCACGGCCCAGATAGACGAAATAAACCTTGAGCCATTCAAGGGCGCTGAGTGATCATCCTGTTAAACTATTTCGATAAGGCTTGATGAAACCAAGGTATACCCCCACGCCCACCGCCAGAAATAGGATGCCTGAATAAACCTCCGCATGGTGGGGGTAGATTACAATTCCCTGCTCATTGGTATGGCTTGCAAAGAACATGTTTCCCAAAACACAGGCTGGGATCACTGCATAAAGCAAAGGGGTGAAGGGATAGCCCCAGCATTTGTAAGGACGGGGGAAATCGGGCATGATTCGCCTGAATACAAAAATCGAAAGAACACCCATCGTTTCAAATATCACCGCACCAAACATCGAGAAATTTGTCAACAAGTCAAAAAGTGAAAGCCCCATTCCCATCGAGGTTCCCACGCCTCCAAGAATCACGAGCACCGAAGACCAAACACCCAAAACCATGATCGCAACATAAGGAGTTTGATAAGCCGGATGAACTTCCTGCAACATGGATGGCGCCATTTTCTCCTTGCCCATCGCATACAACAACCTTGGCCCCGCCAGGATGTTCCCATTCAGCGAGCCAAACACCGAGATCATGATTGCAGAAGAGGCAAATAAAACGCCCGCATGCCCAAACCCCGCCTTCATCGCCTCGGTTGCAACAGTGGAACCCCCGGGAAGATGCCTGATAACTTCCATCGGCAACACCAGGTGATAGGCAATATTTACACCAACATAAAGCAGGGTGACCAAACCAACACCACCAAGAAGCGCAAGTGGGATGTTGCGCTGCGGGTCTTTGATTTCTTCTGCAACAGGCGCAATGTTCCCCCAACCATGGTAGGCCCACAGGATTGCAAGGAATGCACTGAAGAGATGACTGAAGCCAAAGTCCCCCTGCCCCGCCCACCAAGGCTCCAGGTTCTTGAAAGTAGCCTTGGTTTCTTGGGCCCCCAGGATGAAAAAGTAAAGTGGGACAAGGGCGATGAGCGCCAACGAAACGACCTTGATGATGGTCAAGAAAACCTGAAGCGATCCGCTGATCCTGGCACCACGGATGTTTACGCAGGAAAGACTGATAAGCACACTGATGGTGATCGCCAACCTGCCCCAAAAGGGTATTTGTATATTAATAAGATCGCAAAAAGAGTCTGTGAAGATACTGGCAAGGGCCGCCAGGGAAGCCGCCCTGATCATCACGAAGTCAACCCATCCCCAAAGGAAACCCCACATGGGACCGTAAGCTTCTTTGAGAAAAGTATAATTGCCACCCGCCCGGGGAAACAGAGTAACAACCTCTGCATAAGATAAGGCACCCAGAAAAGTGAAAATACCCCCACCCACCCAAAGCAAAAGAATGACCCCAAAATATGGAGTGTCTTGGGTGATTGCGTATGCTTTTTTGAATACCCCGGATCCAATGATCGTACCAACCACCACGGCAATTGCCATCACCGGTCCCAAAACCCTCGGTAAAGACCTGAGGTTGGCTGCTGTTTCTTGGTTGGCCATCAAAATATCTCCACAAACTTATAAGGTAAGCAAAGATTCTAACCCAAATCGAATGCAATCTCCAAACGAAGAAAAAGAAAAGGAACAGCCCTAGGGACTGTTCCTTTTACTGTTTGAGGAGTTGTTAAGATTAATAATCAAGGGTCTAGATCATTATCCAAGGGGGTGGCAGAGGGGAAAACACCCTTTTCAGGAATAATCTGGGGAACAACTGCTGGATCTTTTACCATGGGTTTAGGCACTGGAGTCGTGGTGCCATCCATGGGAGTATAATCTGGCGTGTCTTCTTCAGGGCCCTGGTAAGTCTGATAGTAACTTGGAAAAGAACTCGAAGAGTCGTAAGCGACTTCGCTGGGGTAAACCGAATAATAAGGCGTGGAATAATATCCACCGCCACCGCCC
>RFZJ01000140.1 GCA_009920765.1 Planctomycetota bacterium
CCTCGAGCCAAAACTCCATGCGATACCGAGGTTGGTAGGCGTTACTGCCACCGGGAACTGCAAGGCCCAATTTTCCCAAGGCGAAATCGCTTTGCACATCTTCATCGATTTTTTCAAAAGTATCGGGTTGGATTTGGAACGAACGGATAGCTTGTCTTCGTTCAGATAGCTTTTTAGACTTGGCAAGCTCTTCTTTGATTGCTGCAAGTGTTTTAATTTCGCCAGGAGTGGACTCTAACAGTTTTTGAAACGCGGGAAGGGAGAATCGCCTTGCTTCTTTTTCTGATTCCTTGGTCTCTACTTTCTTGCCTGAAGGCATTACCGCGCCAAGGAAAGTAACGCCACCAAGCACCGAGCCATGGGTTCCCATCATTTGTGGAATTGCAGAAAGCAAAAAGAGATCCTTTACATTCAGGTTTTCAGACTCAACCTTTTTTACAGTAAGTGCATAACGGATATCGCCCAACCCATGTGCATCGTTGGCATTGCCCCTGAAAGGCAGGCGTGCAATGGGTGTTACCATAAATCCATCCTTGGTTCTGCGCAGTGCATCAGGTTCAAAATCTGCATTGGGTGCTTCATCAGCATTAGGTTTTAAAAGCATGCCCCTGCGGCCAAGAACCCCTTCCTGATCTTCGTATTCCAAGAAGAAACTGATTTCTTCCTTAAGGCTTGCAGTAGTAAAAGTGAAGGATCGCTTATTAACCAAAGTGGGTTTGATTGCGTCGATTGCGACCCCCGCCTTATTCACTGCCCTAACCGAGGCTAGATCAACATCTGCTTCGCCAGTAACCACCAATGTCGTGCCCTCGGGAACCGTAATCCTGCTTATATCAGAACCGGATTGCAACATGTCCTGGGCTTCAAAGCGTTGTTTCAAACCTTTGAGCCCCGAGGCATTATCGCCCAGGGTGGAACGATAATAAAGATATGCAGGGTGACTTTCTTCCACCATCAGTTTGAGAAGCATGGGCGGTGGTACAAGGACCAGACGCTTGGTTGCGGTACGGTAATCCAGTGCCTGTGCTGTAAAATCAATGGTTTCCCGCAAGTCTGCAATTTGGCCACTGTATTCATTGCTGGCACCACGCTGCAGTGTCATGGTGTTATTCGAGGAGTTGCCCCAAGATCGAAGAATGACATTTTCAGGAACTGCCATCACCCTGAATTTCCTGCGATAAACCGCATTGCTACCCAATTGCTTGAGAGCATCATGGCAGGTTTTCAAGGAATCAATCACCTCGGAGCTGGCATCACTGGATTGTTTTTCAAGAAAATGTTCAACCTCATCAAAGGATAGTGGATCTTCTGGCCTTGTAGGTTTTAGTTCTGTTGGAAGAGAATCGAAGGCGGGGATTTTCACGGAGATCCAGTCTTCAAGATCAAAGAAGGAAAGTGCGCGCCAGCCTTCAATGGGCCTGCGATCAAATCGAACCATTGCAGGTGCTGGATCAATATTTTTAAAGGCGAGGTAGTCTCGGAATTTAGATACTGCTTTTTCAGAAGGCCTGCCTGCTACTAGGTATTTAACAGCGCGCACCTTAACAGGAAAAGGAGGTGCATCGCGACCAACCCGCACCTAAGCAACACCTCGTGAAGCGATTGCGTGCTGGACAAGGTAATTTCATCTGCACCCATGTTTGGTATTCCCGCACCTGCGATGGATAACACCAGCGCAAATAAATACATCCCAAGGGTAAGACCCAACGCCTTATAACCCATATTTTTAAGTCTTTTCCAATCGAAGACTTCATCAACGGGAAGGCCTTTCAATCGTTCTTCAGTTTCAAGAAGCATTTGTTGAAGCATTTGAGGCGATGCGCCTCGTTCCTTCAGAATCTTCGGGGAACTTAATTCGATCGCAGTAATCAAGCGATCATTCAACCGCTCGGGGAATTTGTTTTCGAGCACCAATGCCAATGCATCATCCCGGTAATCCTTGTTCAACCTAAGGGCAATGCGGGTTGCGGTAAGAACAATCACGCCAAGCGTTAAAACGCCAAGCAGAAATATACGGATGAAACGTGGCAGGGATTGAACCCAGTCGATTCCGAAAAACCTGTAGGAACCATAGTCAATGAAAAGATCAAGCCACATCCAAGCCGATGCAAAGATAATGATACCAAGCAATGCTTCGATGATGACATATTGGCGAATGCGACCGCGTAGAAACACAAGCGGACCCGAAAGGGCAGGTTGCTGGTTCAGATGCGGCGATTGATCAGCCATTGAAACTTTATCTCCGTATAAAAATCAGGCTATGCGCAATAGTTTGCGAGTGAGCCATTCGAACGAAAGCAACCCCACCACTGCAAGAAGCAACCAAGGCAGGATGACGGGTTTGTTATCTTTGCCAACCCACATAGTGATACCATTATCCCAAAGGTCGCGAACCGGGCCGCGATTGCGTTGCTCCTTGATATCAGTTTTCATGCAAAGAGGAATAAGGCTAGCAGAGCGAAGATCGAAGAATAATCTTGGGGGTTCTTCCGCACTCTTCGAAGGTTCAGACCCTGTATTAGCAACAGGGGATTGCAGGCGTTGTTTAAGGGTGTCGCGGTCTGCATCAGAAAGCCTGGGCAGAACCATCTCAGCGGGGCTTGCAAGTTTATAAAGGCTTGCAAAGTCGGGCCGGGTGTTTTCTTTTTCGGGGTCGGGTTGTTCCACAACAATGTAGTTACCTGAAAGCTTATCCCCTGTTTCGGGAACATCAAAAACAACTTCGTACCTGCCTGCGCTACGCAGCATAAACCGGGCCCTGAAAACTCCTTCACTTCCCGGCCTTGGGGTCATTAAAATTTCCTTGGGAATTTCAGACTGCGCAACACCTGCGGGTGGATTGATTAAAACTCTGGGTGGTTTACCCGCTGAACTCAAGGGCTTGCCACCCTTATCATCAATGCGTGCTTCAAATTCGATAAAGCGGTTGGCAAGATATGGCCCACCAAGGTAGGGCGAAATCCTGCGATTCTCTTTGCCTGTTGCTGCAGCGCTTGCATAGCGGGCAAGCTTCATCCAGAAACGTTCGAAATATTGTTCACGGTATTGCCTGATGCGCCAAACTTCACCCGAGCCAATCCAGACTACTCTTTTACCGCTGGCAGGATCGCTAATGACAATGAAAGGTTGCTCCTTGCCATCCTTGCTTTTTACAAGGGGATCATCAAAGCGCGCCACAATAATAGAGCCAGTCTTGGCTTGTTCAATTGGGTAGAAATTATAAAAGCCCCGCTTAGGCTGGCCCTCTTTGGCATCTACATTAAAAAATTGATCCCAATCTTTAAGGAAGGGGAGTTGATCATCTTCATCAAGGCGCAGGAATTCCATTTCAGGAGTAGCGCCATCAAATCGCAATGGTTTTGGAGAATCAGGCTTTCGATCCATTTCCTCAATGCGGATATCCTTTAGAACAACGGGATAAAGATCAAGGATGGGTTTAAGTTTTTCTTTTTCTGCACCCGGCCGTGCGAGCTCCAAAGTATGCAGCGGGCCAGCAATCACAATCAAGCCGCCGCCTTTATCCACCCAGGTACGCAGGAGATTCATGGAAAGATCATTTACCTGTTTCCAATCGGGATCAAAAGCAACGATTACATCGTAAGAGGCGAGGTCATAAATTTTTTCGTTGGGGTCAACAGTTGTAGAGTCAAAGAGATCAGGGAATCGGGTGAGAAGTTTTTCGGGTGGAATATCTTGAACAACCCCGGGTCTCCTTTCGGTTTTTCCGGGAGGGTTCTGCAAAAGAATAGCAAGTTCAGCACGCTTTCTTTCGGTCTCCCTAACGAAAAGGGTGCGTACAAATTGATAATCCCGCATGGGCCCGCTTGCAACCAAAAGAATCCGCAATGGTTTATCCATCACGCGCATTTCCACTGGCCCGCGTTTGTGCTCCTTATCCAATGCTATCTCAGATTTATCACGGGGTACTCTAGCTACAAATCTAATTTCGCTGTCGGGGGTTTCTGCAAGAACCCACTTCTTACCAGCAAGATCAGCTTCGCGACCCGCAGCCTTTGCGAGGGCTTGTGCATCCACCTGAAACTCGACTTCAGCCCTAGGTGGATTGCCCTTGTCATATGTTGCAACAGGTGCGGAAAGGGTGATTTTATTCCCAAGGTTAATTCTTAGTTTGTCTTTCGATCCCTTCGAACCAGCTTCTTCAATAGCAACATCGAGCATCTCTTCCTTGCCCGATAGATTTTTTCTTACATTGGTAATATCCAGGAATGCCTGGAACTCTTTCTCTGCAAGGCCTTCGCCCACAACTTCAACTGCAACACGAAATCGATCATCAGGCTGCACTCGGCCCGGAACACGCAAGTCAACAATTTCGGTTTTAACTTTAGGACGGTCTTCGCCAACTGCAACAACAAAAATGGGTATGCGTGCAGCAGTCGCCCTTTCTTCAAGATCCTTCAGCGCCTGTAAAGTTCCCTCAGTGCTGCGACCATCAGAAAACACCACAATGCCCTGGGTCATCTGATTCATCTCGCGTTGTAGAATACCAACCACGCTATCAACCACATTGGTTGCGTTGAAATCACCCGCTTCGACTTTATTACGACCCGCGGTAATGATGGTTTGAAGCCTGTTTAATTCAGATTCTGGAGCACCTTCTTTTGCAGGGATTAATTTGCCCGGCTGCAACCAAGCCTGCCAGGCCTCCATCCCAAGCTTTTCTGGCTTGAATGTCAGATTATCTTTCAAAGCCTCTTTGAGTTTTTCGCGATCTTCCTTGGTAAGGCAGGCACCATCCTGGAACTGCAGGAAGTTATCATCCAAGGACCGACCAAAGCGGTAAGCGAATACAGGGTTGGTTTTTTCGAGTGCGCCCAGAAAATCAATCGTGGAATCACCCAGGAACTTAATTACTTTTTCCTGCCGGGTGGGCAACTTGTTCAAAGGTACTGATTCAGAGGGGATATCATCGATGGTGGAAGTCATGCTGCCTGAAGCATCAAATGCAATGACAACCTTGGATCTTGAAGTGCTTTGTTCCCAAGTTTGTTCTGCAGGCAGTAGGAATGCAAAGGCGAGCAAGCCATACACAATGGCCCGCGACAAACCAAGAACCATGGCCCAGAGAATACCAATGGAACGGCTATCGCGAAGGTACATCCAGCCGATGAAAACAAAGGCAAGCAAAAGAACAAATGTAAGAACCACAAGCCAAACTGAGGGAGGAAGTTCCTTGGAAAAGATGCGCAGGGGATCTGCCAGCCTTCGGAAGACAAACTCGGTCACCTGGATGGGAAGGTTTTCGTTCATACTCCCAAACTTCTTGCTAGGGTCAAGGGGGCCTTTTCGCTGCCTCGCAGATGATAACTAAGATGAACCGCAAGGGCCTGCTCAGCAATCAAAATGATAAGAAATACAAGGTAGAGCCAGGGCGATTCGGATGCATCGGGTAATCTGTTTTTAAGGGAATCATAGTTGTCGCCTGGCGACCACAAGGCAATTTTCCCAGCCCTTGGATCAGAGGCAAAGCGATTGGCCTCAAGCTTTTCGCGGGAAGTTCTGCGCAAATCCCCCTCTGCCTGCGCATCCACATTAAACGCATAAGCCTCCACTTCCATTGCAGGAGTATCTTTGCCATCGGTTGGTGCATTGGGGAAGAATTCAAAAAACCATGAGCCCGGTTTTGCAGTCTGGTTGAATGTAAAATCGAGCAAGCCTTCTCGTTGTACCAAAGGTTGTTCAGCAATACGAACAGGGTTTGCGTTAGCGGCAGCACCCGGATTTGAACTTACCTCCATCAATTGATAAGAGCCGGAAACTTTGGGCTGGTAGCGGGTTGAATCAAGCGAAAGTTTAAGATCATCGCCCACGATCTTATTACGATCACTTCCCTCACTCGAAAGAAACCGCTGTAAGTCCATGATAAAAACTGGATAGCTCCAGGAGACTGGGCTGCCTGCGCCCCATTCATTCCAGCCATCGGTCGCACCAGGCACGGTTGGCCTGGTACCTGCAGGAGTAAGGATTGCTGCAACTTTTCCATTGCCTAGTTTTCTAGTAATTGCAAGAGGGTCGCCAAACAAAATGCTCTTGCGGAAATCTTCGTACTCGCGTGCCAAAGGCCTAAGCGAAGGTTGCGCCCAGAATTCCTTCATGCCCGGGATGTTTTGTGCTGCATCACCCGGATCATTCAGCAGGGCTTCCAATGCCTGACCCACACGGTATTGAGAATCTGCAGCTAAACTTTCTTTGATGGCCCGTTCGTGTTTGCGCAATAACTTCTGAAACTTTTCCTGTGCCGGATCATCGTAGGGGATTCTACCGAGAAGCCCGCGGGCGCGTTCTTTATAAGAATCCCGCTGACCATCATCATTCCATTTTCGGTTGGAAAGCAGGATGATTTCTTCGGTCGCATTGCCCGATGGGTCGTAAGTGAATCTAGGTCTGGCCTGAAAATAGCGATCGATAAGAAGAAAGCGCATAGCACTCTGATTACGCGATAATCCAAATATCACCGGGTGATCAGGCGAGGGAAACATGATCTTTGGTTGTTCATCCCGCTGTTTCATTTCTGAACGAATTGCTTCCGGTAGTGCATCGGTTGGTTTGTCTGCAAGCAATAATGGGAACAACCCTTTTTCTTTTTCAAAAAGATTGTTGAAGAAAACGGGTTTGCTGCGATCGCCCAAGAACCAAACAAGGCCGCCCCCTCGTTCTACAAAGGTGCGAAGCTTGCTGATCACCTTTTCCGATTTGATTTCTGGGATGTTGAGAAGATAGATGGAAGGATAGATTTCGAGATCTGCTTTTTCAAGGTCATCAAGAGTGCGGTGCTCGACCTCGTAGGCCCTGGCAGCAGCGAGCGCGAATTCGACATGGAAGGAATCTCCCCCGGGCAGACGGCCATCCGCTCCAGCACCATCAACCATAAGAACAGGAACACGGGAGCGCACTTCAAGCACTAATTCCCGGGCATTATCAGAAAGGACGCCTGTTTTTTCATCTTCGGTTATTTCAGCACGGATTCGAACGAACTCGCGATCCATGCGTAGCTTGCGATCGCGCTCATCGGATTTATCTGAAGATTTCAATGCCGCGCCCGCAGGTTTGTTCTTGCGGGAAAGAATAAGTGAAAAACGCTTTTCAGTGCGCTGGCCCGCAGGCAGGCTGTCAACCGGTTGCGAAGCGCCAAAATCTTCCTGCCCATCAACCTTCACATGGAGGAAGGTTTTCTTGTCTGCAGCACCAAAGTTTTGAATACCTACAGAAAATTCTACCGCAACACCCTCTGCTGCAAGCCTTGACTCCGCCCTAAAATCCACCACCGAAAGATTATCATGATGAATCGTCAACTGCCTGTTTTCACCCCGGTAGGGATGGGCAACATCAACCAGGCTTAGGTTAACCCCGGCTTCAAGAAGCCTATCAACACCTTGGCGAAGTTTTTCTTTATCGGGACCAACCGACCAATCAACTTCACGAAAATCGCCTGCAAGATGAAGTGTTTTCGTTCCCACTTGGATGCCACCAAAATATTCTCCCGCAGTTTCGATCCCCTTAAGCGCATCACGATGCAAAAAGCCGGGCTTTAACGCATCAAGCTTTAAGGAAAGTTCTTCAATTGCCTGCTCGTTGATACTGCCTTCAAACACTGCAGTTGCAGGATCAGAGAGTAAAACAATGCGCATTTGTTGTACACCGTTGGCCTGCGAAAGCTTGCGGGCGATTTTCTTTGTCTCTTCCACTGCAACCTTGAAAGAGGTGGTTTCGCCATTAGGTTCGACCCAGCGATCGGTCATGCTCAGGGAATCATCCAGTAACAAATAGTGAAACCCAGAAGAGCCTGCACCACGGCCAAGCGTTTCGCCAACAAACCGTGCGACCAAAAACCCTGTCAGCAAAACCAGGAAAATTCGCAATAACAAAAGCAACAATTGTTCGAGGATAAGCTTGCGCTTATTGCGCTTCATGGCTTCGAGCAGGAACTCCATGGCTGCCCATTCAACGCGCTTGTAGCGAATGCGGTTGATCAAATGGATGATGATGGGGGCACTGATCAGCAGCCCACCCAGTATCATCGACCATGGATTAAGAAAAAGTTCCATCTACCCTCTATTCCAATAGTTTCCTACAGTTTACCTCTTAGCGTACCGTGCCACCATTGCCCCGGGCGTTGCGATCATCCAGCCTCATGTTGAGGAATTTACAAAGCACGGCATCCAGATAATCGCCCGTGGTTACCATTTGATAATCGATACCTAGCTTGGTGCAACCCCTGCGCACATCGACCAGGTATTTATCAAGCGCCTCCATATATCCATCACGAAGAGATCTGGGGTCACAAAGTAAATCAGGCTGTTCTTCCATGCCTTCAAATTTGGTGCTGCCTGTGAAGGGGAAGTTGATCTCATCGGTATCCAGCACATGAAAAGCAAGAATGTCATGCCTGCGATGCCTTAGCATCTCAAGGCCCTTGAACAATTCAGGTCTATCGACCAGAAAATCAGAGAATATGATGACTAATCCGCGTTGGCCCACCGATTCTGCAACTCGGCGCATCACCTGCGAAAAATCCGTTTTCTTTGCAGGCTTGCTTTGATGCAATCCCATCACGAACGCATCAAGATGGGACATCTGAGATCTTGCTGGAAGAATCGTGCGTACTTGCGAATCAAATGTGACCAACCCCACCGCATCATGCTGCCTAAATAAAAGGTAACTCAGGCACGCTGCAGCGGTGCAGGCATAATCGTATTTGTTCATTGCGCCTGAACCATATCGCATCGATTCGCTTACATCCACGATCATGGTTGCACGAAGATTGGTTTCTTCTTCGTATTGTTTGATC
>RFZJ01000015.1 GCA_009920765.1 Planctomycetota bacterium
AACAATCGAAAAAGCCGATCATCAATAATCTGCTGCACGGTATCCATGCACATTTGATGAAGTGAATTAGTTGCAAATTCAATAGTATCAATTTCAAAAGCTGAGAAGTGATAAGAAACTGATTCATCCCAATAAAGCTGACCATCGACCGTATGAAAATGCAACCCATATTTCTCTACCGCAGTTTGCCAGTTGCTTCTTGGAGCGTGAGTCAACCGCTGCATTTTCAGCTTCCAGAAGAATGGGCAGAAACGGTAGAACCAAAACCACCCCGAGTAATACTTCCTGAAGTCCGGTTTGATAAACCAGCATACCTACCAGAACCCCGCATAATCATCGGAATAAACAAAGGATGAGCGCTGGAATGATTATGATTTGTGTCGTTGGTATAAGAATCTGCAGCATGATCATCTTCACGAAAATAAAAATAACCTGCTGTAAGCATGGTAGCGCCTACCAAGACTAAACTTAATTCTTTTCCCATTCGTGTCATAGATGCCCCCCAACAAAATTAAACCATTATTAAAGTATACCCTTGATGTGGAAAGAACAACAGCAAATCAATCATTGCCAGATCAAAAATAATCAACAATGCATGACAAAACCGCCATCTACATTAATGGTTTGGCCTGTAACATGACCTGCCCTATACGAAGAAAGAAAAACGATCATATCAGCAATAGTATCAACGGTCTGCCATTTACCCAGCGGAACAAGAGCATTTATTTTTTTTTGTGACCATTCTTCGTAACCAAGTTTATCAGCAGGAGCAGCTTTATCAAGCCAGGCTTTCCAAACTGCTTGGTTTAAAGGGGTCTGCACCATGCCAGGGCAAACAGTGTTCACCCTGATTTGGTGTAGGGCAAGATCTTTCGCAAGACACTGGGCAAAGTTGATATTTGCCGCCTTCGATGCACTGTAAGGTGGATCGGTCTGCGAACCCATCTGCCCGGCAACAGAAGCAATAAAAACCATGGTACCTTCTTTTTGATTCATCATCACCGGAGCGATTGCATGAGCAATGTTTACCATGCCGATGATATTTACATTCAGAACTTTGAGCCAATCAGATGGTTCCAGATTAGTGAAAGGAAAACCAAATTTTCCAGAACCTGTGGCAGCGCAATGAACCAAATGATCAACCCGATTAAAAACAACCAAGGTGTTTTTCAAAGCATCCTGAACAGACACCGAATCTGTTACATCAACTTTAATCCCGGTCACGTTGACACCAAACTCTTTGTTTAATTCCTGCGCTACAGAAACAACGCTATCAGAACGATCCCAAAGGAATAGATTAGCACCTTCAGTGGCAAAAAGCCTAGCGGTGGCCAATCCTATGCCACTTGCACCGCCAGTCACAACCGCCACTTTATCTTTAAGTTTCAGATCCATCGCCAACTTTCATAAAGTCAAAAATACCTTTAAACCAAAGGTGGGTAAGCTGGAAAAACAGCTTTCGCAACCCTCATCACATTACCACCAATGATTTTTTTAATATCTTCATCCCGATAACCCCGTTGCACCAACCCAACTGTAAATAAGGGCCAGTTCGTCCAGGCTATACTTTCTCTTGCAGATTCAGTTGCAGTAAAAGTTTCTTTAGGCCATAGGGAAGCAAAACGAGCTCTGGACTTCCTTCGGGGAGGCAGCTTTATTGAATTATTACCACTAGGCCTAGAAGAATAAGCGACATCCGTACCAATTGCGACATGATCGATTCCAACTTTTTTAACAACATAATCAATGTGATCAAGAAACGCATTTATATCGCACTTACCCCCAAGAAACTGGGATATACAACATACACCGGCGTAGCCACCAGAATCTGCAAGAGCCTTCAGCACTTCATCAGGCTTGCTTCTAATATGATGATACAAACCGGTCGCAGTAGTATGGCTCGCAACCACGGGCTTCGAGCTTACCTTTGCAGCTTCAAGACTGGTCCGCCAACCGGAATGAGCAATATCAACCAAAACTCCCTGCTTATTCATTTCTGCAATAGCCATTCTACCAAAATCGCTTAGGCCCCCATTTGCAATTTCCGCACATCCATCACCTAGCATGTTTCGACGCTGATAAGTCACATGCATCATGCGGATGCCTAACTGAAAAAAAATGCGAATGTATCTAAGTTCTTCCTCAACAGAAATCCAATCCTGAGGAAGGGGAACTCCATTGCCCGTAAGATAAAGGCAATGTCCTTGAGCCTTTTTAACCGATTCAATATCGTTCGGGGTTGTTGCTTTGATGAGAAATGGTTTGAGCAAATCGGTAAGAAAAGTAAAACGAGCAAGTCTTTTTATCAAGCGCTGAGGATGCTGACATTCTTCACCTGCATTCTGATAAATACAAGTAACCCCTGAGGCACGGAACGCCATCATGAATTCTTCGCGCTCTCGCAGATCTGTAACAGCCCGAGTCATCCCCATATCTTCCGTCATATCTTGAAGTTCAACATCGGAAGCCCCATCTTCCATCATTTTTGCAAGAATTGATGGGTCATTTGATGTTCTTGGCGAGAACGCATAACCATCAAACACCAATGATTCAGAATGCAACTTTAAACCATGATCCAATTGCTTTGACGTGGGCTTTAAAATATCAAGTGCAATTTGCCTTGCTCGGGCAATTGACTGATTTGATTGAATAAGCTCATCTAATCTAGCGTGATTCCCCCCTTTGAAGGGTTCCGCAACAGACGCATTTGTAAAAGAAAGTGCAGCAGCAGATAATGCTGTTGTCTTTAAAAGGGATCGCCTAGAAGTCGAACCACCATCTCCAGCATTTTGATTTTGCGATTTCATCTCTGCCCCCAGTTTAAAAGCAATACAGCAAACACTTTACCCAAACGTTAATTTTATCTCAATTAAATCCCAACAATCATTAACGCAGATTGGTTCCAACAAGAAATTATGTTATGAATAAAATCGGGAATCAAATACCAAACTATGGATTAAACCCACCATGAGAATATTCATCTGTGTACCAATCCTTTTATTGACTGGAGCCATCAATATCATGGCAGACGAACAAAGGAAAACTTTATTCAACTTCGACACACCTGAAACAGGCAAGGCATGGGTGAATATCAATGACAATGTAATGGGCGGGGTTTCTGATGGTAAATTTAAAATAACCCCAGAGAAAACACTTCTTTTTTATGGAAATCTTTCGCTTGACAATAATGGTGGTTTTGCTTCCGTCCGAAGTTTGCCCGCAAAACTTGGGCTAAAAAGAACCGATTCTATCTCTTTCCAAGCCAAAGGCGATGGAAGAGAATACACAATAAACCTATACACCAACAAAAGGTTGACTGCCTTTTCGTACAGGGCATCATTCCTGACCAAAAAGAATGAGTGGGCGGAATTTTCTTTTCCCCTTGAAAAATTTGTCTCAACATCGTTTGGCAAAATAATACAAAATGCACCACCGATTAATCCTGACGAGATAGAATCGCTAGGATTTATGCTTGGAGACAAAAAAGCCGGGGGCTTTCAGGTAGAAATCAAATCTTTGGGAAGTGTCACAAAATAACAAAAAGTTGCGTAGAAATTCAAGGTAGGGATCGGACCAGCCTTAAACCCCGACTATTGCTTCGGTCATCGGGTTTGGCCCCATTGCGATCAGCACTTCGCATCGCATTGACTTCACTATAAAAACAGCCACTCCGCATACAACGAGAAATGGTGGTGAAGATATTTTTATCCTGCAATTGCATGAAAAAATCCTCGTCTTCGCCCTTCAAGTCATAATAGGGCTCATAAATATCCAAACACCATTCAAATGCGTTTCCACCAGTATCAAACAAACCAAAGTCATTCGGCCTTAACGTTCCAACCGGCCATAGCTGGTTTTTTGAATTCCCTGAATAAAAGCTGAATCTATCCAACAAACGAATATCAGAACCAAAATTAAATGCTTTGATTGAACCGCCCCTATGAAAATACTCAAACTCCGCCTCGGTAGGCATTCTGTATCCTTTTTTCTTGATGGGTTCATCCACGATTTTCATTCCTTGTTCATACAAACCTTCCGCATTCGGCAAATAAACGCAATCCTCCCTGGTAAATTCCCTCTCTGTCAAAAGATTGCAATAGCGAGCGCAATCATACCAAGAAATGCAACACATCGACGTATCTGATGTTTTTGCATATTTCTCAACGTAACGCTGCTCTGGCATCAAGGAAAGGAACTCCTTAATGGTGACTTCTTTCTGGCCAACAGCAATCGATTTCGAAATATATCTGGGATTAAATTCTTCGGAATCATACCTCATCGGTTCATCATGGGGCGAACCCATGGTAAACCTAACAGGCCCATCAACAACCACAAAGGTCTGCCCCAATGAATTAACAAACCATTTGTTGCCGGGATTTTTTTTCGATTTAAGAGATTCAACAATTCGATCACATTCCTTCTCCAAACCCCAACGCTTCCTTAACAACCAATCCAATGCGCCATGCAACTGTGCATCAGGATTATTTTGATATAACCCTGTAAAAACACGAATCCAAATGTCCTTGGTTTGCAAATCAACTGAATTAAGATCCATATCACCCAAAGCTATCAACATGGAACTTTTTGCAGAAATATCAGATGTGGCATTTATTTTTTCAACAAACATCAATGGTGAAATATTCAGATTGCCAAGCATCAACTGGCACTTGCTTTTGGCGGTGGGATTTTTTGATGGGGAAAAAACAGAAAAGCCAGCCTCTTCACCCAAAGCAATCTGTACAGCAGCAGCAATCCCCTGCCTGTCATTTAATTTTAAGTCTTCAGCAATATCAGTACCCACAATTTTCATTGCCCTGATATTTTTAAGAAGCTCCAATACATCGCTTTTTAATGGTAACATCCTGTCAAAAACAAGCCTTGCATTATGCGGATCCGAAACTTCCATCAAGTCAAACAATCGGGAAGAACTATTTCCGGCAAAATCACAACAAAGTGCGGTGGCAAAATCTTTCTGGGTAACACCAATCTGACTATCCGAAATTTTAATCATCAGCAAAGGATACAATTTTTCACTCAACGGCTTATAAGTTTCAATCCAGTCATCCAATTTCAATTTATTTTCAGTGATCAATTTATCTATGATTTTTGGAAGGTACTCTTCCAATTCCTTACAATCAGGTTCCCACAAAGCGAGTAAGCCCCCAATTCTCAACAATTCATCAGCATCAGCTTTTTTTATCCTACCCACGATGCCATCAACTAACGAATGCTTGAATGGTTCAAGTCTTTTCCTAATAACCAGGAAGTTTGGAATAGAAGCCTTAAACAAAAGTTCACAAAGCTCATTGTTCAAATCCGGGTCTAAACCACCAAGGCCAAGAATAGCATTAATGCGCCGGGGGTCAGTTTTATCCATCCCCGCCAGTTCTTTCCTGTAAATCAGGGAGGTACGAGAAAGAAATTCATCAGATCCATCGAGCGCTTGCGAAAGCACCTTCCCTTCTGCAAGCAAAACACCAGCCACCAATGCTTTTGCCTTGCCGTCCAGGTCAGCTTCATAACTACGGTGAATCAACCAGGCGATTAAAAACAAAAAGATAACACTCGAAGCCAGAAACACTGACAACCATTTGTAGCTGAAGCTGTTTATTTTTGCGCTTGAAGAAACCTTCCTTGAATCAAGAATCGATTTCAAATCAGATGAAAATTCACTTGCAGTGGCATAGCGATCATCCCGGTTTTTACATAGCGCTTTCAAACAAACTTGTTCAATTTCCTTGGGGATATTTGGATTTATTTTCGAAGGAGGGACAAATTCCGCCTTGACAACCTTTTGAATAATTTCCGCGATATTAGAGCCCTTAAAGGGCCTTTCCCCACAAAGCAACTCGTAAAAAACCACACCAAGACTAAAAATATCTGACCTGCGATCAACCTGGTTTCCTTTGTTTTCAGCCTGCTCCGGACTCATGTAAGCAGGGGTTCCTGTAAAATCAGATCTCTCGCTTAAAAAATCAACTTTTAAAGCCAGGCCAAAATCAGCAACATGGGGATTACCAGATTGATCCATCAGAATGTTATCAGGCTTTATATCGCGATGAACAAGCCCTTTTTCATGGGCATGCCCTAAAGCCTCTGCCACCATCAAAACCTTGGCTATCACATCATCAACAGGATAGCCCCCCTGCTTTATTTTTTGCGCCAGGCTTGCGCCATCGATGAATTTGGAAATAAAAAAAACACCCTCATTCTCGGAATTCCCCACGTCATAAACAGGAACGATATGCGGGTGATCCAATGAGGCAAGAACCCTGGCCTCGTCAAAAAATGCTTTTAAACGATCTTTTTCTTTAACCGATCTTTTCGCGATTTTGATTGCAACAAGCCTGTTTAGTTTTTCATCCCTTGCTAAAAAAACCCTCCCAAAGCCCCCCTCGCCAAGCTGCTTTATCACCTTGTAACGATCCAGGATAAAATCCACCTGAACCTGATCTGCATTTTCCCAATCTTTGACACCGGTGATTGTTTTGATGCCTGATATGAAATTCGCACCAACTGAATCATCTTGGATAATGGTTTCATTAAATGCGATGCCATCGCTTATATTGTCAACCTGGGACAACTGGATCAGCTTCTTATCCATTTAAGTGGCCCCAAAAATCAAGGATATCCAATAAGAAACAATACATTTGGCACGTAGCAATCCAATAAATCAAGTATGGAAACCAGTGGTGATTATAACCCAAATAAATTAAATCACTGTAATAAAAAAACGCAAGGTTAGCAGTGGGCCTGTTTCATTAATTCCATAATTACAATTTAATTCTACCCAAGCAGCGTATTAGGCCTTAGATTTGGAATTATCAGTAATAACTTTGTTACATCCGGAACAACTTCTATGTTTACCTCAAAAAAACTACTTGGATTTCTTGTTGGCCTGCTATTTTTCACCAACCCCCTTTGTGCCCAGGATTTGCGTACTTCTCTAATTCAAAACATCAGCCAAAGGGAAGAATCCTCCTGGTCGATGGCCCAAAAAATATGGAACTTTGCAGAACCAGGCTACCTTGAAAAATTATCATCCAACCTTATTGCCGATGCTTTTGACAAAGAAGGCTTTACGATTTCAAAAGGTGTCGCAGGGATTCCCACAGCTTTTACCGCCACCCTTGGTTCAGGCAAACCTGTAATCGCAATTCTTGGTGAATACGATGCGCTTCCTGAGATCGCACAAGAAGCGGTGCCATTCCGAAAACCCAAGGAAAACGGCAATGGCTACGGGCACGCATGTGGGCATCATTTATTTGGGATAGCCTCCGCAAATGCAGCAATGGCCATAGGCGATGCCATCAAGGCTGGAAAAATCAAAGGCACGATCAGATATTATGGTTGCCCTGCGGAAGAAGGCGGAGCAGCAAAAGCATTCATGGTTCGCGAAGGGCTATTTAAAGATGTGGATATTGCATTACACTGGCACCCGGGTAGTAAAAATGCTGCTGGTGATTCTTCCTGCCTTGCAAGAATTGCAGTAAAGTTTCGTTTTCACGGCCAGGCCGCCCATGCTGCAGGATCCCCTGAAAAAGGCCGCAGCGCGCTCGATGGATTGTTACTCGCGATCCATGCGGTAGAACTACTAAGAGAACATACGCCTGAAGGAACCCGTTTGCATCACACCATCACCTCCGGAGGCGGGGCTGCCAATGTTGTTCCTGAATTTGCAGAAGGTTTTTTCTATGTTCGTCATCCAAAATCGGATGTTGTTAAAACGCTTTGGCCTCGATTGTTAAAATGTGCCCAAGGTGCTGCTCTTGCAACAGAAACCAGGCTCGAAGTTGTTCCTTTGGGTGGAACCATGGAAATACTTCCCAACGATACCCTTGCACAGGTAACCAGAAAAAACCTGGTTGCACTCAACGACCTGGAATACACCAAGGAAGAAATGGCTTTTGCGCTGCGAATTCGTGAAACATTCCCGGATAAAAACACTCCTCTCGACTCCCTCAAGGAAGTACTCAATCTTTCTGGAAAAACCACCATGGGTTCAACCGATGTGGGCGATGTTTCATGGGTGGTGCCAACAACGGGATTCAGTGCAGCCACCTGGGTTCCCGGGACACCCGGCCATTCATGGCAAGCCGTAGCGTGTGGCGGTACCACCATTGGTAAAAAAGGAATGATGCTGGCTTCAAAAGTTTTGGCAACTACAGCCATGGATATTTTTGAATCCCCTGAACTCATTGCAAAAGCAAAAGCAGAACTTGCCAGGAAACTGGAAGGAAAGAAGTATGAACCCCTGATGGAGAAAGAACAAAAGCCACCGCTGGATTACCGGCTTCCCGGCAGACAAAAAACCAGCGCCGAATAAACCAATGCAACGAAATTGCAGCAATGGTTAGTGTTAATCCAAGAAATCATACTAGAACAAAACACATACATATTAAGGCTAATGAATGATTTCTAAGCCCAGGGACTGCGCTCCATGGGGCTTTTGCATTTAAATGATGATAGATAGATAGATAGATAGATAGATAGATAGATAGATAGATAGATTGGGATGATAAAAACAAAAAAGCCCGTAGACCAAAGTCTACGGGCTTGAATGAAACAATCACAAGCAACTTATTTCAAACTAGCAAGGAAGGCAATAACATCCAGAAACTCTGCGGGGGAAATGGTTCCAGCCAAGCCTTCTGGCATACTGCTTTGCTTTAATGTCTTGCGTTCTTCGATATCTGCAACCTTGATGACCCGTTTCACTTTGCCATCGAAAATCACAACCTCTTCTTTGTTTTCACTTACCAGCAAACCGGTGACAATCTTGCCACTGGAGGTGCTGATCAGCGTGGAAAGATACTTTTTATCAACATCGGCATTAGGATCGATGATTGATTCCACGAGCTTGTATTTGGTAAGGCGCGTGCCAACTTTCATCATATCCGGGCCAAAATCCTGGCCTTCGTTAAATACCTTATGGCATGCAAGGCATCCCCTGCGGAAAACCTGCTTGCCGTTTTCAGCATCGCCACCCTTCATATCGGCAAGAGCCTGCATGGCCTTGTTGCGCTGCTCCAGGGCAGGGGAATCCTTGCCCAGAAGGATCTGCAGGAAGGGAATGACTTGCGCACCTTTCTTGTCGATGGAGATGACATTATCGAGAAGCTTTTTACCAGCGGGATCATCCTTCGCAAGCTCGCCCTTCAAGTAACCAGTTCTCCAGCCGTTAAGGTTTGCGCCCAAGGCAGCTTCACCCGTGTATTGGGTGAAGTAGTCTGGGGGATTTTTACGCAGGGATTCAAGCACCGCGGCTGCAGATTCGGTGGTTGAGAAGTAACTAAGGCCGCGGAGGGCTTCGGTACGGGTCCTGGGATTTTCATCCAAGGATGCTGCTTTTAAGAGATCGAATGCAGAGGGCATATAATCGCGCTCATCTGCAACAATACGAGTCGCAGCAGCCTTTGCATTTGCTGTTTTGCAACCCAAAACCTGCTTGACAAGATCCACATCAACCGCATGAAAGCTTTGTTGAATCCACAAGGCCTCGCAGCACAGTCGATCGTAATCTTTATTGGCTTTATCAAGCTTTGAAACCCATTCTTTAACCAAGGGCAGAACCTCGGAAGCACCATGGGAATGAATTTCGTTTCGAGCACGGGCACGAGTACGCCATTCGTATTCGCTTAACTGCTTGAGAAGCTCGGGAACGGATTTACCGAATTGGGTTACCGGCTTGAGCAATGGTTTATCCTTGTAAACCAAGCGGTAGATCCTGCCATGAACATGATCACGGTTGGGATCGCGTTGGCTGTATTGCATATGGCCGATAAGGGGGTTGGCCCAATCACCAAACCAAAGGGCGCCATCGGGCCCGATTTGTGGGTCTACCGGCCTGAAATGCTTGTCGGTACTTTTGATAAGGTCGAAAGGAGTCTTGGCATCTTTGGGGTCATGCCTGACCCGGGTTCCTTTATAACCAGCGCCATCATCGGAAAAAGTCCAACGGGGAATACCGTTCATGTTGATGACGCAAGCATAGATGAACTGGCCCTGCACATCATCAGGGAATTGACGGGAGACCAAAAACTCACTGCCAACAACCGGCCTCATGCCCTCGGTTGGGAAGACCGCATTAAGCCCTTTACGACCTTGAAACTGCCTGCCCGAAAGGGGTGTATCCCAATGCTGGTTGGCCCCGGTTCCATCACCGCAGAAGCCCTGGCCCCATTCATTGAAAACATAGCACCAAGGGTTGCCATAACCGGGGGTAACATAATGACTGATTTTCCAGGTTCTTGGATCAAGCACATAGGCACCCGAGGAACCAAAGTTTCGGAAAGGCCCCCACGGAGTTTCCACCGTGGTGCTCATCGCAACGCCTTCCAGCATATGTAGCAAGCCGCCGTTGTTTTCCTCGAAGGCACCAACCGTGTGGTGGGTATCTTCCGTAGCCCATCCATCGAGTACATGAACAACAACATCAGCCTTGTCATCGCCATCGGTATCTTTAAGCCAGATGATGCGGGGCTGATCAACCACAAGGACGCCACCGTTGTAAAACTGGAAGCCGGTGGGACAATGCAGTTTATCGTAGAAGACGGTACTTTTATCAGCTTTGCCATCGCCATCGGTATCTTCAAGGATGACAAGTTTATCGCTGGGCTTGGGATCGCCTGGCTTCCACAGGGGGTAACTGGGCATGGTGGAAATCCAAAGTCGGCCCTTGTTATCAAAGCTCATCTGCACAGGCTTGGCTATTTCAGGAAACTTGGATTCATCCGCAAAGAGCTTGATTTCGTATCCCGGGGGAACCGTGCAAGATTTGATGAGCTGGTCAGGGGGAAGGATCTTCGGTCCACCTTCCTGATTTTCGCTGTACTTTTGCCTGGGCTCGCCAAACCGGGTGGGGGGATTAAAAAGCTCACCGGTTTTTGAATCATCAACCTTATCGGAAACCTTTTTACCCTGGGCAATATCCCACACCAGGCGATCGCGAACCGCAGCCATGTTACGGATTTTAAGGTATTCACGCGGGAAGGTCTCGGTGTCAAAGGTGCGCCTGCCCCCATACACATACCAACCATTCAACATGCGGTAATCCTGCAAGTGAACCCACGATTTATCATTGATGGCCTTGCGAAGCGCTTCCAGCATGGAAGTATTGCTAAGGGCGGGGTTTGAACTGTTAAACAATCCGGAATCTAAAAGCTGGCCCACGAGCTTGTCCCCGGCTTCATTGACATGGCAACCATTGATGGTGAACTGGGAACCGGCTTTTTCATCAAATGCCTTGAGGGTGGGGGTGAAGATATCAACGAAGGCGATTTTTCGGGAGTCCGCAACAGCCTTGGCGGCATCAGCATAAAGCTTCAGGTTCTCATTTTCTTTTTTACCCTCGGGAAGAAGCGAATCACCCGTGGATTCAAAGGCAATGGGGGAGATGATTACAAACCTTGGGCTGCTTTTAACATCATCGCGGGCATACTTCTGGGAGTATTCATCAATAAACTTTTCGTAATCCGCCTTGAATTTTTCAACACCAAGAGGGCCTGCAAAAGATTCATTGAACCCGAAGAAACACAGGAAAGTATCGGGGTTGAAAGTAAAAAGAGGATCATCCAGCTTGGTGTAATCGTTGGCACGCTGGCGGTTGCCAACCTCATCCGCGGGCCTGCCAAAGTTCCTGAACACCAATTCTTTTTCAGGAAATCTTGCATGAAGCAAAGTTTCGAAATGACCAAAAAGATTCATGCGTTCTGCGGTGGAATTTCCAACAAGGGCAATCCGCTCACCTTTAATGAATTGCAAAGGCAGGGTGCTTGGGGAAAGCTCTGCTTTCCTGGGCCTGGGACCGGCCTTTAGCAAATCCTTATTATCCACCCCCGAACCCTTTAAAGGTTCTTTTTTCTTTTGTGCCGAGGCAATGCTGCTCATCGCAAACATTGCAGAAATAATTGCAACACAAACCACCAGCCGATTTACATACTTCATTTAAAGCTCCATGAATCAAATCAAATAGGCATACCATGGACTAGTATAATCATATTTTCCCCATTGAACCAGCATGGAAGCGGAAAGATTGACAGAAAAACCACACGATTCCCATTCCCCCATCCAGCCTGATCAACACTTGTTATTGGAATTACTTTACTCGCCTTTTGCCAGGGATTAAACTTGATCCCAAAGCGGCTTATTACAAATGAGGCAGATGATGAACATCAAAAACAATTTCTCATTCATGTTATTTTTGGGCTGCATAAGTTCCCTGGCTGCCCAGGAATCCAAACTTGAAAAGGAAGTGGCCATTGATCTGGGCAAGGGCCTTAAAATCGAAATGGTGTTGATCCCCGCAGGAAAGTTTCAGATGGGGGCGCCTGAATCAGAAAAAAATTATTCCGCAAACGAAAAACTTCACGAAGTGGCTTTGACCAAATCTTTTTACATGGGAAAATACGAAGTCACCCAGCAACAATGGGAATCAGTGATGAAAAACAATCCAAGCACCGAGAAAGGGGAAAAGCTGCCCGTAACTGATGTGTCTTGGGAGGATGCTCAAAACTTCATCGAAAAGCTGAATACCCTCACCAAAAAAAACTTCCGCCTTCCCTCGGAAGCTGAATGGGAGTATTCATGCAGGGCCAACACCAAAACCAGTTACCATTTTGGCGAAACCCTCACCCCTGCAAATGCAAATTATGTCGACTCCAAGCATGGTACCCCCATTGAAGTGGGCTTTTACAAGCCCAATGGCTTCGGGCTTTACGATATGCATGGAAATGTCTGGGAGTGGTGCAATGATTTTTTTGGCGATTACCCCGATGGCAAAACGACCGACCCCAAAGGCCCGGAAGATGGCGAATTTCGAATCATCCGGGGCGGTGGCTTTGATGCTGTCACCAGGCTGCGTGCAGCTTTTCGTAATTTTTCATCCCCAACGGATCAGACCAAAAGCATTGGCTTCCGCCTGGTGATTTCCAATGAAAATTAAACTTCACCCGCGCCCATTCATCAGAACCCGGCACGCAATCATTTTTACTTGACTCGCCCTGCCTTGAGGTCATACTGGGCCCAATGGATCAACCAGGGATTGAATCAGGAATCAGCAGGAACACTTAACCATATAAAACCGACCACGGGAGATATAAAATGCGATTAAATTTGGCCTTGTGCCTGGGATTAGCCTTGGGATTAACCCATGGCAAGGCTTCCGAGCCAGTCAAGCCTGAGCAATTTGGAAAATTACATTCACTTATCAAGCCAAACGCAGGCGAGGAAAAATTCATGGAGATTCCCTGGATGATTGATCTCTGGGAAGCCAGGAAAAAAGCCGCTTCTGAGGATAAACCAATCTTACTTTGGGAGATGGATGGGCACCCGCTTGGCTGCGTCTGAAACAATGGTGTCGTGGGCCGTGAGCTCACTTTTGCAGATGCGAAAATCATTGAACTTGTAAACAAGAATTTTGTACCTGTCGCAATGGACGACTGGTTTCAGCGTCGCAGGCAGGATGCCGAGGGGGATTTCTTTCGAAAGGTTGCAGACCAAGGGCCACGCAAGGGCCAGGGTGGTGGTACCCGTCAGGGAATTTACGCATTTACAGCCGATGGCAAACTCCTGCAGTATCGCAACAGCCAGGATCCTGAGGTAATGCGTGCATTTTTATTAAACGCCCTAAAATCATGGGGAACCTTATCGCCCGCAGACCGAAGTGCTGCCAGGGCCGGTATTCCCGAGTTGAAAAAAATCGATCCAAGGTATGTGCCGACCTTGGCCAAAGACACCTTGATAGTGAATGTTCATGCACGAATTCTTGAAAAGGAAAATGATTTTTTCTGCCATGGCACCTGCAAATTTCCGGGTGGACAAAGGGCCTCCCATGATCATTTGTGGATCCGTGAAACCGAATGGCAGGCATTGCTGCCCAAAAGCCCACAGATCGGCCAGGAAATTGAAATACCCGCAAACCTAACTTACAGGCTGTTGCGTTTTCACTTGATCGACAATACCCGCGGGGAACCGCCTATGTGGTCTCGCAACGAAGTGCGTAAAGCGGAATTAAAACTCGCAGTCTCAGAAATTATCAAGGATGAAGTCCGACTGAAACTAACAGGGGCAATCTTACTATCCACGGATGCGGATGAAAAAATTGCGAAACGCGGTTACGATGCATCGATGCTTGGCGAAATATGCTACGAATCATCAAAAAGGAAAATCGTAAAGTTTAATGCCGTGGTAATGGGCGAGCACTGGGGGGAAGGAACCTACACGGGTGGTTCGCGCCCGGGCCGTGCACCCCTTGGTATCGCTTTAGAGTTGGCAGATCCCTCCAAACAGGCAGACAGGGTACCACCGCAGGCAATTCGTGAAACATCGGGATACTACGAGGCGGGCAAATAAAAGCCGTCAAACCTTTTGTTTAAACGGAAAAATCAAGCCCCTTGAGGGTGCCCGTGCTTGATCCGAATTTATCCGCATTGATGCCCAAACGCTGCAACATGCTGACATAAAGATTAGACAAGGGCGGTGGATTGGCAGGATCGAATGCCAGATGCTGACCATGCTTGAATCCGCCACCCGCAAGAATGACGGGCAGATTCCTGGTCGAGTGATTGCTGGCATTACCCAGGTTACTGCTGAAAAATACGCAAGTGCGATCAAGCAAATTGGAATCCTGCTCCCTGGTATCCCTGAGTTTGGCCAGGAATGCAGCGAAAGTTTTCATTTTTTCAAGTTCAACAACTTTTAGCTGGGCTATTTTTGCCGGGTCTTGGCCATGATGCGAAAGATCATGGTGCCCCAAACTCACCCCCGGAATCGGTGGCACCAAGCTGGTTCCCAAAAGAAGCATGGTGACCAGGCGGGACGAATCAGTTTGCAAGGCCAGGTGGACGAGATCAAACATCAACCTTGCCTTGCCAGCTACATCTGCCCCATTGGCTATGTTTATTGGCTGTTTTGCATCAACCTTGGGTTTTGGCTTCCGGGACCATTCTTCAGCAATGGCAAGATTTTGCTCCAACTCGCGAACACTGGTGAAATATTCATCCAACTTGGACTTATCAAGCCTACCCAGCACTGGAGTCATTGCTTTTGCCTGCTCTGAAACCGAATCCAGAATACTACGCCCATCGCGAAGCCTTTGGATTTGCGATTGAACTTCGTCCGGGCGACCTTCCAGGAAAAGCTTTGCGAAAACACTGGAGGGAAAACTATCGGAAGGCACGATGGCGCCACTGCGTGTCCAAGATAGGCTGAAGCCCTCGCAAGAAAGCGCAAGGCTGGGGAAGCGGGTTTTCCCACCAATAAACGAAGCAGCATATTGGTCAAGGGAAATGGAATTACGAAAACCAGCCCTGCGTTCCGGGTGGGGCGCAGCAGTAAGAAAACTATAAATGGAATCATGACTGGAGCCCACATCCGGGTGCGAAAGTCCGGAAACCACCGTGAAATCATTCTTGAAGGGGGCCAAGGTCCCAAGATAAGGCGAAGGAGTGTAATCTTTACCAATTTCGCTGGGGAAGAAGTTGGCAGGGTGCAAACTTAACGGGGTACAAATACACACCATACGCCTGGGTATGCTAGCTGCAGGGTTTTGAGCAAAAGCTTCCAGCCAAGGCAGGGAAAGGGTAACGCCCGTGGCCTTGAGGAAATTCCTGCGTGTGGATTTGGGGTTCATCATATTGATTCCTTGACTTATTTATTGAGGAAGAAATCACTTGAAGTAATTTCGTGAACCAGTGATTTTAAACCATAATTACCCTTGCGAATCTTTGCCACTATCGCCTCGATTCCCGGCTGGTCCGTTGGTTGGGGAATCGAACCCGTGGCATAAATAACAAGGCGTTCGGCAAGAGCCCGTGCAATTTGATCCTTATCGGCAAGCAGCAGGGCCTTTAATTCATCAATGTCCTTAAAGGCACGGCCATCGGCAAGAACATCTGCAGGGTCAACCTTTCGCCCCTTACGGAAGTTGGCAGGCCTGCCATCAAGGACATAATGCTCACGCCAACCTCCTATTACATCAAAACTTTCCAAGGCAAATCCAGGGGGATCGATCCTGGCATGGCACGAGGCGCAAGACCCTGTGGATCTGTGCTTGGCAAGCTGCTCTCGAATGGTAGTTGCCCCGCGAATATCTGGTTCCACCGCTGCTATTCCTTCTGGAGGCCTGGGTGGTGGCGTACCCAGAATTCGTTCTAGCACCCAGGTACCGCGGAGAATCGGAGATGTATAGGTGCCATTTGCAGTTACTTTTAAAACACTAGCCATGGTAAGTAAACCTCCGCGATGGCTATCCTTTGGAAGCATGACTTTACGAAACTCCCAACCATCCACACCTGGAATGTTGTAGTGCCTGGCAAGCCTGCCATTAAGCATGGAAAAATCTGAAGACACAAAATTGGTGATGCTTAAATCATTTTTCAAGACTTCATTAAAGAAGAGGTAGGTCTCGCGAAGCATGGAAGCCTTGAGCATATCATCGTAATGGGGATAAATGATATGGCTTGGAATGGTGGCATCTATTTCACGCAGGTTAAGCCATTGCCCTACAAAGTTTTCTGTAAATGAAGAGGCCTTCGGGCTCTTAAGCATACGGTCGACTTGATCATGCAGGACTTTGGGATCGCTCAACTTTTTCTGTTGCGCAAGTTCGAAAAGCTCATCGTCAGGCATGGTGCTCCAAAGAAAATAAGACAGCCTGCTTGCGATTGCAAAGTCGTCAAGTTTCCCAGGCTTTTCCTGAAGAAAGAGGAAGTCTTTGGAAACCATGATTGCCATGAGTCCCACCCGGACAGCTTGTTCGAATGAATATTTTTCAGCCAGGCGGGCTTTTACAAGAACCAGGTAAGGCAATACATCCTTATCTGAAACGGATCTACGAAAAGCCTTGCGTGCAAAATCACGAAGAATCCTCGCCGCATCATTTTCAGGATCATTGGATGTAACTTCAACTCGTTTGCTGAGGTTATAAATAGGGGAGGGTTTGGCAGGAAGATCGCCAAGGATACGGCGATGACTCGGGGGTGGCCAAGAATCATAAAGGGGCCCTTCAACCTCGACCCAATGAACAGCAAGACCCGGGCCTTCATAGGAGTCGGCACCAACCTTGTGCACAGCCTGGGCACTTGCAAGGCCGTAAGGAAGAATTCGAATGGTGCCACGCGGTTCAAGTTCCTGGGTGAATTCAAGTATGGTGGGTTTATCTGAGGGAGCATCAAAATAGCCCACCAGGTTGTTATTCCCTGTCATTCCCATCACACCTGCATCGATGCGAAACACCACAGGCTTGCCCTGGCTTTGAAACCCAGAAGTTGAAACACGAAATTTATACTTACCCCTGTCAGCAGGATAAAAAGAAGACAAGGTGACCGCCTGCCAGGCAGAAGAAGAAAAACAAATCACAGTCCCATCATCGTGATGACGAAAAACTTTTTCCGTGGTGCTTTTGACAGGGTGCATTTCCCTGAGGCTGTATTGTTTCTTGAATATTGGGGGCTGGGGCGAATTGGCAATTGCAATTTTCAAACCCTTATCAGCACCTTCCAGATATTTGTCCATCAAGAAAGATGAAGTATGCAAGGCTTCTCCAATGTTGTCAAAACCATTGGAGGAACCATCCTGGGGCAACATACCACGCAGTTCAACGGGCACACCAAGAAGATCGCGCATGGTGTTTTCATATTCAATGTTGTTGAGCCTGCGTAAAACAACCCTGCCTTCTTTTAACCGCTGTACATCAGCAACCCTTGCATTAAAATTAATCCAATCAAAAACAGAAAGAGCTTCTTTTTCCGTTAATTTATTTCTTTCCTTGGGTGGCATCTCGCCTGATTTAATCTTTTTGAAAACCAACTGCCAGGCATCACGGTTGGAACGATCCTCAAAATTTGAGGTAAGTTGGTCAAGCTTAAAATTACCCCCTGGCTTTTCAGAAGAACCTGAATGACAGGTATAGCAATGGGTTTTAAAAGTGGCCAAAACTCCGGCATCTATTGGCTGCAATACGGCACGGTCAGGCTCACCTGCAAATATCACGCAACAAGGAACCAATAAAAGTAAAACCAAAGGTATGACTTTAAACCACATTATGCAAATTCGAGCCACGGGATATTTAATAAGAGAACCCTCTTCAACCAACAGATTCAAAAAAAGATCATCAAAAAGAAATATTTTCAGTATTTAATTATCAACAACAGAGGCAAATGCTGCAAGAAATAAACCCCAATCGATTTGAAAAAGGAACTAATTTCATTTCAATAATTGAACCTGAAATAGAAAAAAATCCGGAACTCTGGCTGTTGAAAATGGTTAAATTAAAGATGGCGGATGAATTCTTTATTCCAATGAGGTGAAACATGAAATCATATACTTTGTTGACTGCGATTTTTGCAACGTTTATTCTTTCAGGCACGGTTGAGGCTGCAAAAACAAAGCCTACCAAGGGAACAATTTTAAAAGCCCAACAGGATAGCGGCAAAGAATCGGGCACAATTACCGTAAAGGTAACTCCCAAGAAAAAGAAAGGTGATACCTCACCGGCTCCTGCAACCGCAGAAGAAAAATCTTTTAAAATTTCTGAAACAACCAAATTGGAAACCGTGTCGGGAAAGAAAAAAGACACAACTTCTACACCCGCAAAATTCAGCGACCTCAAGGAAGGCAGTGCTGTTTTAATTGCAAGCAATAAAAAATCGGTTGATAGTGTAAAAATAACCAAGGCAAAGAAGACAAAGGCTAAAAAGAAAACCGCTGCATAATTAACACATTTTTTTAACCCTTAGTTTGGGAGTGGTTTATGCGATTTATTTTTGCACCTATGATTACCTGCTTATTGGCTGCAGGGGGTTTGTGTATTTCCGCTGAAACAGCTACTGATTCCAATACCAAGATGGTAACCATCGGAAAAACCATTTTTGAAGATAGCCTGACCAAAGGTTTTGGCGAAGGATGGAAGATTGCCAAGGGAAAATGGGAGAATGTTGAAGGTAGCATCAAAGGTTCAGAACTTAAAGAAGATATGCATGGCGCAGTATCAAGGCACGATGCCAGTTTTACGGATGGAGTGATAAAGTTTCAATTCAAGCTGGAAGGAACCAAGGGAATCAGCCTAAGTTTGAATGCCACCAAGGGACATATTTGCAGGGTTGCTATAAAACCAAATGGCTTTTCCGTGGTCAAAGATTCTCAGGACAAAAAGGCGGGCGATAAAGCCTTGCCACTTGCAACAAGTGCCATTGATATCAAGCCAGGAGAATGGCATTCCATGGTGCTGGAATTACAAGGTCCCAACATGCTCGCAACACTTGATGGCAAAACAACCATATTCGGAACACATCCAGCAGTTGAAAAACCCAAAGCCAACATCGGTTTTACTATTTCTGGTGAAAGCGCCTCTTTCAGGGACCTTAAGGTTTCATCAGGGACTTTGTCTAAAACCTGGGAAAAAACCAAGGATTCCCTACTAAAGGCTAATAAATAAACTTAAATTATTGACCTAAAAAAAAGAATGCATCCCGCCTTAAAAGCAAAATGCATTCTTTTTTATTTAATGCCGGGAAGGTTAACTCTTTTTGTCTTTCTCTGCTTCAATGATAAGCTCGTTCACCTTCTTTTCAAGTTCCTCACCACGAAGGCCCTTGGCTCGAATTACACCCTTGTGATCAAGAATATACATCGTGGGATAAAATCGAACATTCCAGTCTTTCAAGATTCCCTTACGATCAGCGAACCAATGAACCCAAGGCATCTTTTCTTTCTCAAGGAAATCTGTGAGGGTTTCTTTTTTATCGTCCCCCGACACAGAGATTAAAACAAAAGGTTTCCCCTTGAGTTTCGCATTCATTTCGCGCTCGTGGGGAATCATTGCCCTACAGGGTCCGCACCACGTCGCCCAAATATCAAGCACAACAACCTTACCCTTGTAATTAGAAAGTTTGTCGTCTTTATCGCCATCAATATTCATGCAAAAAACTTCAGGAGCGGGCTTTCCAACACTCAGATTTTGAAGTTCAAACAAAGCAGCCTTGATCACAGCACCAATTGTTCCACGACCATTAGCCAAGGGAACATCCGCATAATCCTTGGCTAGTTTTTCGTAGATCATCTCGGTTCTTTTGTTCAGCTCTTCTGCTTGTTTCAGGCCGACTTCCCCTGATTGTTGCTGCAAGTTTTCGGTGATTGCATACCAGGCAAGCCCTGCAATGTTTCGATCTTCAGTCTTGTTGGCGATTTTTTCAAGAATTGCAGCACCATCGGGTGAAGAGGCGATAAACCCAAGAACCGAAACCATTTTCGGATTTTTGGAATGATCCTTGACGATAGAATCCACAGCTTCCTTCATGATGTCTTTGTTGCCATTGCGTGCAACCATGCTCATTGCAAAAACCAAGGAGTCAAAAGAACCCTGGTCGGAAGATTTCATGGTTTTAGAAAGTGCAAGAGCTTTCTTGGCAAAGTCTTCGCGGGGGAGCTTAAGCAAATTCTGCTGGATTTTTGGGATCAATTTCTGCTGTTCTTCAGGAGACTTGGCATCCTTGTATTCCTGAATTACATCATCTTGCAATTTCTTGAATTCACTGCGCAATACATCCAACTGTTTCTGACCTTCGGATTTTTCAGTTCCCGCATCAGCAGGTTTAATTGGGGCAGCAGGTTTTGTTTGAGGATTTTTGGTATTGGTATCCTGTGCAAACAAAGGCAGCACTAAAACCAAAAGAACCATTGAAGTTAATCGAGTTTTCATGAATGTTTCCCTTTTTTAAACGAAATCAAATATTCACAAATAATCAAACATGAATACTAGCATAAATTGTTTTTGAAAGCCTAGCATAATTAATCGCCTAAATTCCAAAAAGTCATTCAGGCACCCATTTCAAATCTGACCCACGAAATTAAAGTATTTTGCTGATTTCATCTCACCTTCAAGTTAGGATGATCTAGATAGATGCAGGCTAGAGACAAAGTAAGCTGTTTCATTAAATCGCTCTGCTTTAAAATCGGTCTAAACCTTAAAATTAAACGTAAATCATCTGGAGCTAGACTTTTGAAAAATCGCATTCTGGGCAGGACTGGGTTCAGTGTTTCTGAAATAGGTTTTGGCGCCTGGGCCATCGGCGGTAGCTGGGGGCCACAATCAGAAAATGATTCCATCGCTGCACTAAATAGATCCCTCGATTTAGGCGTTAATTTCATAGACACTGCGGAAGTTTATGGAAACGGGAAAAGTGAAACTATCATCGGGGAGGTACTTCGGGGCCGGAAAAATCAAGTTTATGTTGCAACCAAAACCCCACCAATTTCAGGAAAATGGCCTCCTTCCCCCTATTGCAAAGCCGATGAGCGCTATCCTGAGGCATACCTTCGAAAAAACATAGATGAACGGAGGAAAAATCTGGGGGTCGATTGCATTGATCTTCTGCAACTTCATACTTGGACTAGGGCCTGGAATCGCAACCCAACCCCTTTAGATGTTCTCAAAAAAATCCAAGCAGAAGGAAAAATCAAACACATTGGGATTTCAACCCCGGAGGATGACCAGAATTCACTTATTGAACTGATGCGCAAAGGTTACCTCGATACCGTCCAGGTTATTTACAACATTTTCGAACAGGAACCCGTTGCTGAACTTTTGCCCGCAGCACTTGAACACAATGTTGGTGTGATCATCAGGGTGGCTTTTGATGAAGGGTCATTAACCGGAAAATACCAATTGGGGCAGGAATTTCATGCAGATGATTTTCGCAGTAGATATTTCCAGGAAGATCGGCTTGATAGGACTGTATTAAGGGTGGAACGCATCAAGGCAGATCTTGCAAAACTCATGCCCGAGAATTCTTACTCCATGGCAGATGTTGCCCTTCGCTTTGTTCTGGCACACCCTGCAGTCAGCACCATCATCCCGGGTATTCGCAATGTAGCTCAGGCAGAGGCTAATACCAAGGTTTCAGATATGCCCCCGTTGCCTGACAATGTAATTCACAAATTACGGGAGCACTACTGGCGCAGAGGTATTTGGTATGGCGGGAAATGAGCCATCCGGTCAACAAAAAGCCCGGTTAAACTTCATACTTATGGCACAAAATCATCCATCTAAAGGAATTTGATCATGCGAAAACTTGCAATTACAAACTTGATATTACTGGGAATAACAGTTTTTGTATCTGCTTATGAACCACCTAAAGAAATCGTCCTTTGGCCCAAAGGCATGCCAGAACCAAAAGTTCAAACAGAATTGCCCGAAGCATCAATTAAAGGCAAAGATGGGATTTCCCGAAGATCAAATGTTTCCAATCCCAGGTTGATTGTTTTCAAACCCGATCCGGGATCCAAAGTTTCTAGGGCTGCAGTCATTGTTGTTCCTGGGGGCGGTTTTGGAATCCTTGCAGACGAACACGAAGGTTCTGATGCTTGTAAATGGCTCGCAAAAAATGGCTTCACTGCTTTACAATTGGTTCATCGAACACCTACCAACAAACATGCCCAACCCCATGCAGGCCCGGTGCAGGATTTACAAAAGGCTATCATGGAAGTCCGGAATAATTGCGCAGATTTAAACATCGATACAGATAAAATCGGCGTGCTTGGCTTCTCTGCCGGCGGGCAAGTCACCCTTATTGCAGCTACAAACAAACCTAATTTCCCCTTTGCTGAAGACAAAGCAAACTACAAGCCCGATTTTCTTTTACTGCTATACCCATACAAAATTTACGATCCTCTAACCAAAAAACTTAGGGAAGAAATTAAGATTGAGAACGGACTTCCAACATCTTTTATCGCACAGGCCAGTGATGACACCGGGTCGCTTCCCCAGGGAAGCACCCTGCTCTTCCTGGAACTACTTAATAAAAAAATCCCGGCAGAATTACACATTTACGAACGGGGAGGACACGGGTTTGGCATGAATTCGCGACCAGGAACCACTGGCCCAGGGGATTGGCAAAAACGCGCCTTTGACTGGCTTTCCCAACATAAACTTATCCTCCAGCCCTGATAGCCGGTATAAAAGATATCTCACTGGCTTTGTTTTCTCCTTTGATTCCTTAAAATGACCTTGTTGGATTCCGTTATCTGATTTGTCTATCAATACCGTGCGGATTTATCCCATGGGCTTTTACTTGGATTTTGCACAATTGCTCTTCCTTAAATTAAGGTTGTTGCTTGCAGGAAAGATATTTTATGAACGACGAGATCGTTGGAATCGATCTTGGAACCACATTCAGCCTTGCTGCATTCTCCCGCAATGGCAAAGCCCAGGTTGTTAAGGACTCTTCTGGTAATTCTCTTATCCCAAGCATCATTAGCATTCATTCAAATGGTAGCGTATTTGTTGGTGCCGAAGCCCAACAGCATTGTTTATCCGACCCTGAACATACCATTTTTAGTATCAAACGCCTGATTGGAAGAACCCTAAAAGACCTGGAAAAAGATTTACCATTTATTCCTTATCAAATTCAGGAAAATCTCCGCGAAGATGGAAGAATGGTCCTAACCGTTAAAATTGGGGATAAGGATTTCACCCCGGAGGAAGTCTCTGCGATCATATTGGGTGAAGTTAGACGACTAGCAGGAAACCCTACAAAAGCCGTAATCACCGTCCCGGCATACTTTGACGATTCACAAAGGCAGGCTACTCGAGATGCAGGTAAAATCGCTGGCCTTGATGTACTTAGGATAATCAACGAACCAACCGCTGCAGCTCTAGCTTATGGCCTGGACCGTAAACGCAATGGAACCATTGTTGTTTATGATCTGGGTGGTGGTACTTTCGATTGTTCAATACTTTCCATTGCTGATGGCGTTTTCAAAGTGCTTAGCACCAATGGTGACACTCATCTCGGTGGAGATGATTTTGATCATGCAATCATGCAACATGTTATAGATGAAAAACTAAACATCAAAACAAAGCTTGATGCACGCACAATCGCAACCCTTAAATTGGAAGCTGATAAAACAAAACGAAATCTTAGCAGCCATACCAAGGCAACATTTGATTTAACATCGCTGCCAACCGTTGGAACAAAATCCATTGAAATCACCAGGGAGGAATTCGAGCTAAAAATCACACACTTGATCGAAAAGACAATCCAATGCTGTAAAAAGGCACTTAAAGACGCCGGCATCAAAAATAAATCCGTTGATGAGATTGTGCTTGTAGGGGGATCCTCAAGAGTTCCTCTGGTTCAAAAAATGGTGCAGGACTTCTTTGGAAAAAAACCTCTAACTTCAATCAACCCCGATGAAGCTATTGCCATTGGTGCAGCAGTACAAGGCGAAATACTATCAGGCAAACGAAAAAATCTTTTACTATTGGACGTAATTCCTCTTTCACTTGGAATTGAAACTTTAGGCGGCGCGATAAGTAAACTCATTCATCGCAACACCACCATTCCGGCAATTGCAACCGAACGCTTTTCCACCGGGGTCGACAATCAAACAGGAATTGTTTTCAACATCTACCAAGGCGAACGAGAGCTGGCTAAAGATTGTAAAAATCTTGGAAAGTTCACACTTTCGGGATTTCCTCCAATGCCTGCGCAAATGCCACAGGTTGATGTATCTTTTATCATTGATGCCAACGGACTTCTCACCGTAAGGGCCAAAGAAATTCGCAGCGGCGTTGAGGCAGGGGTAAAAGTACAACCTGCCACCGGCCTAAGCAAAGAAGAAATCGAAAATATTGTCCTCGATAGCATTGAACACGCAAACGAGGATTTCAAGCAGAGAATGCTGATCGAATTGAAAACCAAGGCGGGCATCGATCTTAACCATGCTCGAAGAATACTTGACAACCCCCAGTTGGCCCTTTCCGAAAATGACAAATCAAATATTAAAAAAGCAATTGCGATTGTTGAATCTTCATTACTACAGCAGGAACCCAAGCTGATAAAAACTGTACTTGATGAATTTCAAACCGTTTTAACACCATATGCGTCAATGGCAATGGACGCTGCAGCGAAAATGTACCTTTCAAACCAAAAACCTGAACAACTAAACGACCTAGGTAAATAAATCATGAACTGGAACGATTTTCGTGATATTGGTGAACTTCTTTTTGCAAAGCATGGCAAGCTTAACCCCCTTTCAGTGCGATTCACCGATCTGCATAAATCGGTACTCGAACTTGAAAATTTTAGTGGTAAGCCTGATGCTTCAAACGAAAAAATCCTGGAGGCAATCCAGATGGCTTGGTACGATGAATGGCAAGATGAATATGGTGACGATTAAGATTGCACCAACATTTTTTCAAATTCCAAGGCAACTTTCGCAGCTAAGGTGGAATTTGCCAGGAGTAATTTTTCATTTGCAAGGACGGTAGCCCCCTGGGTGAAATCTGCAACTTCCCGAAGGAGATAAGGGGTGCTGGCTTGCCCACTTATTTTATCTGCCAAAGATTTTTGAATCGCCTTTTCCAAAGCTTCCGACCAAACTTCGGGAGATATAGCAAAAGAGTTTTCAACCGGAAGACACAATAAAATAGCAGAATTTGAATACTTCCAGTGCTCAACAGCTATTGCAGCAATCTCTTGCACATTCCGAATACTAGGAATCTTGAAGCCACTAAATCTTACAAAAAAAGCAGGAAATTCATCAGTCTGAAATCCAAAAACTGGCACGGCCAACGATTCCAGAACTTCAAGTGTTGCACCGAGGTTTAAAATGTTTTTTGCCCCTGCACATACAACGACAACTTGGTTTCGGGAAAGTTCCAGCAAATCTGATGAAACATCAAGCGGTTTATCATCCGCATTATGATGAACACCTCCTATTCCCCCAGTTGCAAAAACACGGATTCCAGCTTTTGATGCAACTTTCAAACTCCCTGACACTGTTAAAGCTGCAGTATTTTTGAGAGCAACCACCGTGCCTATTTCTCTTGATCCTGCTTTAAGAACACCTTCTTGCGTAGCTAATCTTTTTATCTCATCAATAGTACAACCAACAGTTATCAAACCATCGATAACCGCAAGAGTCGAAGGCTGGACATTTTGTTTTCGAATGCAATCTTCCAATGCGAGGGCAATTTCAAGATTTTTAGGATAAGCCAATCCCTGACTAATTACTGAACTTTCAAGTGCAACCACTGCTTTTTTATTATCTAAAGCTTGCTTAACGCTCGTGGCGACTTTCATGCGGGTCTTCCTTTTTGATCATGCCTAGATAACTAAGATAACGGTCTGGACTTATAGCCCTACGAAAAACCTGCCTTTTTATTGCACACCCCTTTTCATGTGTATGGGTGCAATCTGCAAAATCACAGTAAGGCAGCATCGGACGAAATTCCCTGAAAAAATTCTCCACCTTTGAGGGCATTTGGTTCGACAATTCAAACGATCGAATCCCAGGTGTATCCACAACCCACCCCTTGCACTCCAATGGAATCAATTTAGCGGAAGTGGTTGTGTGCTTTCCTTTTTGATTGACCTCGCTTACCACACTAACCCTCAGCCCCAAGTTGGGCTGCACCGCATTTAACAAGGACGACTTACCAACTCCGCTTTGACCGCAAATCACAGACTGTTTATTCGATAGCACATGCCTTACTTCATCAATTCCTAAGCCTGTTCGAGTGCTGGTGAATAACGCCTTGTAGCCTAGCTGCGAATACAAACCAACCAAACACTGGTACTGATCCTCACTAATTAAGTCCACCTTGTTGAAACAGAGAACGGGTTCAAGATTGCCTTCGAGCGCACCCGCAATGTATCGATCAACCAAATGAACTTTTAATTCCGGCTGTGCAAGCGATATTACAAACACCACCTGATCAACATTGGCAACGATAACATGTTCTTTATGCTTAGATTTTCGCGTCAAGATACCTGTTCTAGGTTCGACGGTCTGTACAACCCCAACCGGAAGAATTGCATTCTCCATTACAGGATCCAATTTAGGCACAACATTTTGATTTAACGGGCTTTGTTCCGGAATAATCCACACTTTATCGCCAGTGGTTACAGCACTTCGCTCATCCGTCGCAAGGGTTTTAAGCAGTCGTCTCACAGTGCAGCGATAAATCGAGCCATTTGCCACCTGCACTAAAACAGTCAAACCAGTGATTTGAATTACCCTGCCTGGCATGGCATTAATCAAATCGGCGGCAGGCCTAACTTCGTTATCTTGTGAATCAGGGTTATCATTGGTAATGATGGTACGCTTACGAGAAATATCACCTTTAGCCCGAACTTGCTCGGTGCCTGAAAGACCATCAATTTTTTCCGAGTCGGTTTTAAAATCACGGGTAAAATCATTTTCGCGGGGTGCTTTTCCCCGATTTTTAATGAAATCAACTCTGATTTTTTTCTTCTTACTCATACCCCTGACTTTCCATTCAATAAGGACATTCAAATTATACAACATTCATTGCAGTAAGATCCCCTGATTTAGTAGGAAGACTTTCTCTTTGGAATGACAATAATTAAGCATTTAGCATAAAAAGCAGGCAACGAAAGCAATCTCTTTTCCTAATAAATCAAAAAACAACCCAAATAACAGCAAATATAACCACTTAAAATATTTTCAGAATTGGCACAAATATTGCGTAGGAATTTATGTTCAACGTTCTGTTCACATACAAGGAATAGAAATTGCTGACATCAATCAGAGATTTAGGTTACTTAGAAGAACCTTACTTCATTAAGGAGAATGCAATGAACGAAAACGAAATCGTGGAGATATCATTACTTTTATCTAAAGCTCATCTCCGCTTACTGGAAGACCTTGCTGACTCAAAGCACTGTTCTCTAGGGGAGGCAGTGCGCTTATTATTAAAGCAATCCAGCAAATTACGATAATCAACGAGAAACCTTTGATAGATTACTTTTAGATGTATCAGATATTTCCTGATGAAGAGAAACTCCATGAGAATCCATGGTAACAACCACGGGAAAATCATTGACATTCATTTCCCAAACAGCTTCAGGACTTCCGAATTTTTCTTTTAGATACACATTTGGGACATTACCTACACAAGCTGCATAAACTTGAGCTGCTCCTCCGATGGCATGCAAGTAAACACAACCATGATCCTTGCAAGCTTGAAGAGTTTTAGGGCCCATACCCCCTTTACCAATAACGGCCTTGATACCATATTTTTTTATCACATCTGCTTGATAGGGCTCCTCTCGTATTGATGTAGTAGGGCCTGCAGCAACAACTTTATATTTACCATTAGTTTCCAAAATAACAGGACCACAATGATAAATTACAGCATCCTTGAGGATGGGAAGGTCGCCCCCTTTAAACAAATATTTATGAACTTCGTCCCTGCCAGTAAATATTTTTCCTGATAGCAAAACAATATCGCCGGCTTTTAGGGCACGGGCACTTTCTTCGGAAATCGGGGTGGTCAATCGAACAACTTTGGTGGAATTTGAACCCAGTCTCCCCAAATCAATCAAAGTAAACGGCTCCCCTTCTTTCTGCATCTCAAAATTTTCGCTGACATCTTGATAAAGCCATTCATGCACTTTTCCAGCGAGATCGAGAGTAACCCCTCGCCTTCGATAGGCCCAGCACATGTAGGCGACAGAAACAAAGAAAGAAGCAGGCAATCGATTGAGCGTTCCAATTTTACAAGCCCCCAAAGTAAGTTTTCCACCAAATCCCATGGGGCCGATTCCAAGCTTATTTGCATCTTCCAATATCAAGTTTTCAAGATGCGCAAGTTGAGTATCAGGATTTATATCATCAACAGTTCGAAGTAATTGTTGCTTGGCAAATTCATAACCACTGGCACGGTCACCACCTATACAAACCCCAAGAAATCCTGGCCCGCACCCCTTCCCCTGTGCCTGCCATACAGCATCTAAAATTACAGCTTTAGCGCCTGCAAGATCCCTGTCACAACGAACACCATTGATTGATGCAGGAAGGGAATACTGGGCACTCATATTTTCACAACCACCCCCTTTAAGAATAAGTTTGATTTCGATGTGATGATGCTCATGCTGATGCCAATGAAAAACAGGAGAACCGGGGCCGATATTATCGCCACTATTTTTTCCTGTCACACTATCGACAGAATTCTGCCTGAGGTAACCAAGTTCTGTTGCTTTCGATACAGCAGAAATACATGCTTTTTCTATATCAATTTGATTGGCGTTCACTGGGGTTGAAATATAAAAAGTGATGGTTCCAGTGTCCTGGCAAATCGGAGCACTTTTTTCTTTAGCCATCAATATATTCTTATAAACAAGTTCAAGCGCAAGATCTGCGTTCGACCCTTTCTGCTCAAGTGCACGGTTAAGATCAACCACCTCACGCACATCTTTAGGAAGACTGGTGGAAGTACGACGAACAAGTTCAAGTACATTTTTAAACATCAGATCATTCATAACAACGCACCCGTTTTAAAAATTTATCAAATCGAAGTATTCTTTAGTGTCATAAAGCAATCAATCAGTGCTTCATCAAGCTTAATCTTACTCGACCAACCTGTATATCGCTTTATCTTATTTAACGAAGGAACCCTGTGAAGGATTTCTTCAAAACCCAAAGGCATTACATCTTCGTATGGAATCATTTTGATTTCCAATATAGGGTTGAAAAGGTTTCGTATTTTATCTGCAAGATCACCAATGGATATTTCTTCGTCGTTGCCTATGTTGTACACCCCCCCATTGCATGAATCATTATTCATAAGAGAAAGCATGGCATCTACAGCATCTGAAACATGGCAAAAAGATCGAGTTTGAGTTCCATCACCAAAAACGGTAAGAGGTATCCCTTTGATTGCCTGCGATAAAAGATTGGGAACTACTGCACCATATGCCTGATTTTGCCTGGGCCCTACAACATTAAAAAAACGGCCTACAACAAGCGGGATATTTTTATCGCGATATAATGAGAGCAGCAAATATTCAGACAGCAATTTACTGCATGCATAAGCCCATCTGGCTTTGCCTGGTTCACCTAGAACCAAAGGAAGATCTTCGGTAAGCGGGGATGCATTGGATTTACCATAAACCTCGCTAGTGCTGGCATAAAATATTTTTTGATGCGCACAGACGGTGGCACAAATTTCACGAACCTGATCTACTTGAATATTAGCTGTAGCAATGGGTTTTTCGATAACCCTCCGAACCCCCAGTGTTGCAGCAAGCAGATAAATATGGTCGGCATCATTTATAAGGTCCCTAAACAATGAGGAATCAGATACTGAACCACGAACATATTTAAAAGACGAGGAATTCAAATTAAAAAGATTGTTAAGTTTATCCAAAGGAGCATGATCAAAAGCAACAACACTGTGATCATCACAAAGAAGTCGGGAAATCAAATGACTCCCGATAAAACCAGCGCCACCAGTGACAAGACATTTAGCCATGATTCACTTAAATATCAATCCTGCAAACGGAACAATTTTCTAAGGGCATCAATAAGCGAATGATTAGAGGCATTACCTTTTTGCATTTCTTCCGCAAGCGCACTGATTGGTCCATGAAGAAACTGATTTTGCAACAAACGAAAAGCACCTTCAATATAATCTTTGTCTTCCTTGGATAGTTTGCCATTTAATTTAGATAACAGGTTGGCAACAACATTCTTACGTTTGTTTTCGAATTCCTGATTAAGCCTGGCAATTACCGGCCCATTACGCCTGCGTTCCCAGTCTGCCATGAATCTAGAAGATTCTTGTTCAACAATTACTTCCGCCTGAGGAACATGCTTCAAACGCTCCTTGAGTGTTGATTCACGAATTTTCTGTAGGTCATCAATATTAAAGAGGCATGTTTGATCACCATCGTGGATCTCGGGATCAAAATCTCTTGGGACAGCAATATCCAGGATAACCAAGGATCGGCCATTGCGTTTATGGGAAACTGAAGCAAAAAAATCTTTGGTAACGATTGGCTCTTGAGAACCTGTGGAACTGATAATTATGTCAGCATGAACAAGAACCTCAGAAAGATGTTCCCAAGGGTAGACCTCGCCGTTACAACTTGAAGCCAGCACTGCACTTTTTTCAGGACTTCGATTGGAAACAATGATTTTCCTTGGATTAAGTTCCTGCAAGTTTTTGAGAGTAAGTTCTCCCATTTTTCCAGCACCTAGAATTGCAACCACCTTATCGCCAAAATGATCAAACACCTGTTTCACATATCCAATAGCAACACTTGAAACAGAAATATTTCCACGGGAAATCAGGGTTTCGGTGCGAACTCTTTTGGCTACTCGCCTGGCCTGCCGAAATAAAGAGTAAAGTAAAGGTCCGGCAGTGGATGAAGCAGAAGCGGTTTCAAGTGCACTCTTAACCTGCCCTGCGATCTGCCCTTCCCCAACGATCATACTATCCAAACTGGCCGAAACTCTGAAAAGATGCTTAACTCCATCGATCGCACCAAGAAAGAAAAAGTTTTTTTCAACAACGTCAATTGGAACAACGAAGAACTCGGAAAGAAATTTTTTAACAACGTCTTTTCCCTGAACCTCAAGGGTATCAATGCCAACGGTATAAATCTCAACCCTGTTGCAAGTTGCAAGAATAATAACTTCGACATTGGAATTAGCACTAAACCAATCAAGGGCAGCTTTAAGACGATTGTTATCAAAAGAAAATTTTTCCCGTATTTCAATGGGAGTATTTCGAAAATTGCAGCAGGTTACCAGAAGATTCATTTCCCCACCTCTTGTGGAAGATCGTGTGGAAGAATCAGGCAAAGAATTAGCAATGCAAAAACTGTGATGGTCAAGCTAGCAAGTTGTTTTCCTCGCAGGTGAAATCCATAACGGGCGTAGATCAAAACGAGAAACGCAAGCCATAATATGGATGAACCGATGATCTTCGGATCAGACCATCCCGTAAGTTTTTCGACATTCTTCAACATCAGATATAAGCCTAATAACAGCCCCATTGACAACAAAGGGAAAGACAAAGCAATACAGAAGCGAATTACCGTTTCAAGTTTTTCAAGGCTGAGCATTGCCAGCCCTTTACCAGGGGCAAGTTTAAGTTTCAATTGATTGGCATGCAAAAGGTACATAAAACTTGCAAGAGAACCAAGGCAGATTACGACGGTGGCGGTCAGCAAAAACACAACATGTAAAAGGCCAAGAGTTTTGATATTGGAAACCAGTCCCCCGATTCTGTTACCAGCAGCATCCATTGCAGGAGGAAATAAGGCCGCCAAAGTTACCAGCAAAATAATAAGTGGAAGAACAAAAACCCCCCAGGCAATCTTTCGATAATGAATAATCCCGTATAAGTAGAAAGTAGAAAGAATCCAACTAGACAAAAGAAACCAACCAAATTGCTGAGCCAGAGGAGGTTGCCACCAAGCAAGGTACCATGATTGGGCAAACAATCCAGCAAGGGCGAAGGTGATTTCAAGGAAGTTAAAAAGGCGAATAGGTCTGTACTGATACAAGATATTGAGTACCAGAGCTACAGTATAACTAGCACCAAAACAAAACAGGCTGATCTTATCCAAGGGAGGCCCTTTAAAACCAAAACCGTATAAAACATCGGGTTAAAACAATAATAATTATTATACTTGAAAAGTTCAAATCGAACTAAAATAGTGCAAATAATAGGGGAATAATTCAAATCGTTGATCATTCAACCCTAATGGCATAAAAACCAGAGTCCCGGTCAACCAATTTGGAAGAACCTGCAATAGCTTTCGCATCAGAGGTAAAAAGAAATCCTTGAAAATTCTGCTCAATCCGGGGAAATTTAATGATAAATTGAATCGCATGAGGAGGAGCGCCCGCCTTGCCACGAACCTCGTACTTTTGACCATCCTTATCCGAATAAAAAGAACCAAGCACCTCACCTAGTTCGTCTACCTTAAGAATTAATTTACCGGTTCTTCTGCCATCATCATTTAGCTGATAAGTGCCATTGAAATATTTCATATCAAAAGTAGGACCAACGGTAACAGCATTGTCTTTTTTCATGGGTTTGGCATCGGGATGGGCTTTTGTAACAAGAAAAAGTTTGGCTTTTCCAAGAGGCGAAATTTTAGGAATCCCCTTTTCAGATTCAAAAAGAATATCACCACCTAATTCAGAGGGAACAACCTGCCCAAGATCAAAACTAAATTTAAACTTGGAAAAAAGAGCTATATTTTTTGAAGATGCAAGAACGGTTCTTTCCTCCCCTTCGCGGTAGGTGGTGAATCTTTCAAGAAGAACCATGGGGGTTGAATTATTGGCATCAATTTTTTGTCTGGCAAATTGAACAAGAGAACGAGAATAACGTCCCTCATTGGTTTTAACGATGATAAAACCGGCTTGAATACCAGGAAGCACGGAATCAATATCAGCAATATCTTTAAGGGAAATTGAATCTGATTCCTTACAAAAACCATTTTCAACCATTTTTTGCAAAACTTGGTTTGTATACTCATCAAAAAGATCAGCATGCACCAACACCGGTTTTACAAGAACAAATAATACAATCAACAAAAGCTTTTTAAGGAACATATTGCACCCATGATGGTAAAATCAGAAAGATCACTGAGGACTATCTTACCAGACCTATATCAAAAAGGTCACTGATAAGACGCCATAGCCACTGGGCACAGGTTTCGGGCTGGAGGTAGATTTTAGCCTGTGCCATGCAACCGGGAAAAATCGTGGCATCAGCATCGAGAACATCAATATAAACCAGAAATTGCTGAGTTTGAGGAACCAATTGATTTGGCACCTCAGTAGCTTTTACAGGAATAGGCCCCCCTGCCTTATTGGAAAGAGCCATTGGGATTTCCTTGGCTTCGGAAGATGGAAGGCTTTCCTGCCTGATTTTTCCTTTCCAAACTTTGGAGTCTCGCCCCTGAACCCGGATATAAATATCAGGTTCCCAGATAGAAGCATTTTTATCAGATTTACTTTTCAAAAGTTCGGCATTAAGAATGTTTTGCCTTAGCTGATTGAATTCAGAGGGAACCAGGGGAAGACAAATACTTAGCACCTTGGGTTCATAAATAGAAACTAACGGTGCATTTGGATCGTCAAGAAATAGTTTTCCAATATCTTCAGGTTTTGGAGCATGCCCGATAATGCCATTACGGCTTGCAATAATAGCAAGCTTGTCCTTTTTCAACTTCACCAAGGTGTCAGATTCGATTCTAGCCAAATCGCCGGTTCGAATCGATTTATTAATTTCCATTTCAATGCGATCACGCTCCGAACGATCGTTAGTACGATCCTTCAAGACCAAAAGAACCCTATGATATTTATCGCTGGCCTCTAGTTCGGTTCTGGCAGAAGAAAGTTTGGATTCAAGTTCATGGTTGCTGAAGATTGCAAGTTCATCACCTTTAAAAACCTCCTGACCGGGCCGGACCTTGATATTCTGAAGAAACCCAGGAACAGTTACGAAAAGCTTATCCGTAGTTTCAGGCCTAGGCACAACCAGCCCGTAGCCGCGCAGTCGATTAACAGGAAGAGGAACGGTGAAAAACACCAAAAGTAAAGCCGCTGCAATAAAAGCAGTTACGGTTGTTCTGGCACGATTCATATCTGGCAACCTCCCCCTGCGAAATAAGTTTTTTCCGAATCGATATAAAGGCCAACCCACCATCGAACAAATCGAGGCCAGGGTCAAGGCAGCGCTGATAACTTCAAGCTTATAGGGCTTGAGGAAAGAATACATGAAGTACAAAATGGTAAAAGTGACGACCCATCGATAAAGATAACTAAAAATCGCATACGAGATAAAAAGTGTTTTTCGGGTAGCCGCCATATATGGTTCGGGCGGAACCTCTATCCCAAAACAAGTTTCAAGAATAAGATTTTTGATGAAACGATTAGCCCTTTCTCGAAGATTGGGAATTTCCAGCCAATCTGCAAGGGCATAATAACCATCATAGCGCATCAATGGGTTGGCATTAAAAACAACGGTACTAACACTACAGACAATCATTATACACAAGGATAAATTATTTATGAAAGGGTCATTGGGGGTATTCCACCAGATAAAAGTAGCAATCGAGGCAATAATAAGTTCAACATAAATACCCGCAGCACTAATGATGATACGGTGCCATTTGTTGGGGAGGGTCCAGGCATCAGAAACATTGGCGTATAGCGCCGGAGAAAAACAAAGGAAGAGCATGCCCATTTCATGCACCTCACCCCCAAACTTTTTACAACTAAGCCCGTGCCCAAATTCATGGATGACCTTCACAATGCCAAGTGCCAGCCAGAGATAAATCAGGGTTTTGAAACTAAAGAAGAACTCGTAATAATTCGGCAGTTTGTTGCGAAAAGTATCAAAATGGGACGATACAAGTAATACCGCAGCACTCATTATTGCCAGGCTGATAATAAACCATCCAAATGAAAAGATCCAACTAAAGTATTTAAGCATATGCTTCAATAGATAGTCAGGATCAAACACAGGAACTTTGATGTAAAGGATGTTGGTGAAGGTTTGAAAAAGTTCGGTTCGTCTTTTTTTAACATGCCTTTCGTACAACTGTTTACCAGATTTGGGGGCTTCATTTTGCGCTAAGCCTGCGGTTAAAAGTTGCTGTGCAAAAGCTTCAAGATCTTCAAGCCTTAGCCGATCCGGACGAAAACGATCCTCGTATGCTTTTTGAGCATCTTGAAGAGTCCGCTTGCCATCCATGAAATCGAGCAAAAAATGCTCATGTTCTTTAAGACGATAATAGCGAAGGCTAACGGGATCTTTAACGACAAAAAAAGTGCGGCCTTCATACAACTGAGCTTCAATAGACAAATCCTTACGAAGGCGGATTTTAATCTGCTTGCGTCGTTCAAGATCTGAAGAAATCTGCTCACTCATAAGATTAAATTAATTGAGATAGAATTATTTATCAGGTGAAACTGCGAGCTTAGCACCTGGTATTACAAGGGTTGCTGTGCCACCTGGATGCAACCAACCAGGGTTCTTAAGATCAACCCAAATACGAACCTGCCTGGAATTGGAATCCAAAAAGTTTTCATTAAGAGCGATAGTCCCATACAATGTTTCTTCAACTTCCCGCTTGGTGGGCAACGCCCAAACAAGTACTTGATGATCTTGGGTACCCGTAACAGCAAAGGCTCCATCAGGAGAAAAAGCACAGCATGAAGAGGAACCACCAGTCCAGATAAATTGTCTTAATTCTGCAGGTCTGGCATTGTTAATGGGAGTACGCCAAAGCTGAACTTTGCCATCACTACCACCATTGGTCAGAACTGTTTTTCCATCAGGAGAATAAACTGCAAAATTAGTGAAGCTGGAGGAACCAGAATTGGAGTGAATGATACCTTCTAGGTGTTTATCAGCCAGAGAGAGGACTCTGATTTCCTTGCCTTGATCAAACAAGATGGTTTTGCCATCAGGGCTTACACCAAGATGAGAAACATCACCACTACGTTTATCATAAGAAAGAAGCATAGAAGGATTAATTTTCCCAGCATCAAACCCCCAAACACGGATGGAATTATCTTTACCTGCGGAAATAACTTTATCTGCCCCGGCAAAAGATACCGAGGTGATACCAGATCGATGGGCATCAGAGAATTTTAGCAAAAGCTCAGCACTGGCAACTTTCCAAACACAAAGTGAATGATCCTCACCAGCAGAAACCGCATATTCTCCATCCGGAGAAATAGCGACGGAATGAACTATCCCACGATGCCCTGAAACTGAAGATTTAATAGCATCTTTTTCGCGAATTGTAGCGGGGGAAAAGAAAACAAGCGAACCATCGGAAAGACCAGCCACAACCTGGGTGGATTTACCACTGTAACATGCAAGGGATTTAACAGGATGCTTAAGAGTGAGAGACCATAATTGCTCGCTGGTACCGGGATTCCATGCACGAATACTGCTATCTTCACTTCCTGAGATAATCGTGCTTACCCCCGCCTGCTGGCAAACTCCAATCGCAGTTACCTCCTGCAAATGCCCGCGTAAAACCAGTTTAGGCTGCTCAGGCTGGGAAGGTTCAACAATTACCTTGGTATCACGGCCAATGGTTCGGGCATCCTGAACTTCAACAAGCCCCTCAACCCGCAGTCGATCACGATTCTGAACCTGAAGCAAAGGTTCAAGATTTTTAATTGCTTCCCCACGGTTTCGATAAATAGTTTTGATAACACCAGGGATCGAACTACGAATTTCATGCATTTTAAGAGTAGTAACTGCAGCATTTAATTCACGTTGTGATTGAACAACCAAAGCAGCCTTACCTGTTTCTTCATCGATATATCTGCGCCAAAAAAGCTCAGCAGAACGATACTCTTCATCGGAACCAGCACCCTTCTGCCTAAGAAGGGATTGCTGTTGAAATCGTTTATGCGCTTCATCGCGGGTTTTCTCACTTGCCCTACGATCGGCTTCACTGGCTTCCAACTTTGCGGCGCGAATACCAAGATCATCCAAGGCCAACACTGGGTTTACTAATGCAACCATTTGGTTCTTCTGGACTTCATCTCCAACTTCAAGCTTGTAAAATGTAGTTTCCTTATAATCTAGAGCCATCTTACCGGGAGTTAGTGGATCATCGCCCCCCTTCCACAAACGAAACTTTTTATTGGATTTATTGTCCAACAAGATCACATCATTTCCAGAAACTTTATCATCTTCAACAACCAAACGACTAATCGTAAGTTTGAAAATATCCTCTGGATGGATGTCCCGCTTGGGTTTGATATCCGTGCCAACAAACAATAATTTCCCATCTTTTTCAGCAGGTATCTCCTGCCTTTCCATTGCAGAAATACGGGCATTCGAAATCACCAACGGTTGATTAACCCCGGGTCTCGAAACGGTTACGGTGGCGGGAGCATCAACTTTAGGCTGGTTATTGCCGGGATTTCCATCAACAAGAATAGTTTTATTTTCGCCGACCTGCGTTTCAAAATCTTCAGTGGTTGAATTAAAAACCAACTCATCAGTGGCTCCGGCCTTTTGATAAGTGGATTTGTTGATTGTATTCAAAAGAACTACACCAACCCCAAAAAACAAAACTGTAATTGCCGCCCATCTGAACATGATAATCTCCTCGCCGACTCTATATATACTTTTAATTCTACCCGTTCAGCAATGATTTCGAACTTGCTGATTAGAAGAAAAACACGATTTTTTCGTAGAAGAATTCCCAAAGCCCATAAAAGAGGGAATAACCCATTTTCTCATTACCGCAGATTATTTTTGCATGAACTTCGGTTCCAGAAAGAAGCAATTCCTTGGGAATTTCATAATCCTTATCAACGCCAACCAAGGTAACACAGGCAATAACCACCGGTTCAGCTTCCATACCGGAAGAACGTTCAGGGTTGGCTTCGCCCCCTATTTTGATTTTGGTTAACTTTCCTTTGAATTTTCGAGTGGGGTCGCTTCTCACAATAAAATCAACATCCAATTCATCTTTATTCATGCGCACAAAGCCTTTTAAGACCTGTCCAATGTGCTGCTGGGGAATTTTAAGTTCAACTTCCCACGGGCCATCAACTGCGCCAAGGCGAAGCAATTCTTCTGATGGTTTTACAACGCGATTCGTCAGATTCTCCTGGAATGCACTGCTCAAAACCTTCCATTCTTTATTGCCAACCTTTGCTGCTTCTTGTGAAGTAAATATTGGGGCTTTCAATGCAAAAAAGCCTTCTCTTTGCAGATTTAGGTCTGCATTGGTTCTTTTAACCAGCGCATCAAGCTCACGTTCTTTACTAAGGCGAATGATGCTACTTTTTTCAGCTTCAACAAGGCTGGACAAACGCTCAGAATCTGTCCCCTTACTGGAGCGCTGTTCATACATCCTGGTATCCCGGTCTGCAACTTGAATTTCTTTGCGTTGGGTTCTAATGTCTTTTTCCAACTGGCTGTCATACATAATTCCCAGTGACCGATTCTCAGAAACCATATCGCCTGGCTTTACACTAAGTTCTTTGATCACCCCTTCAACAGTAGAAAAAACCTTACGCCTGATTTCAGGTTGCAATTGACCTGAAGCATCCATTTTTAAAGGGTAAGGCACAAAATAGAACATAAAACCTAAACCAATAAGCGCCACAACTACAGCAAGTGTAATCGCCTTCGTTGCGCCCCCCAATCCTTCTTGTATTTTCGCAAGAGGCATCCAAACATAACGCATCGGAATTCTGCGGTATTGAATTGCGTTATAAACAGCGGTGGCAGCATGACGACCAACAACATCCAGCCTAGCTATTAATTGCTGTGGATCTGTAGGGGGATCGAAAGATTCCATAAGCAAAACAGTTCGAAAAGGCGGTTTTCGATCTTTATCACGATCATCCGTTACAGGATAAACAACGAGAAGTTTACTACCACTTTCTGCAAGGTATTCATCAAGTGCTGCAAGCACTTTCGGAGGTAAAGTTTCTTCCTTGGTACCCGTAAAGACAAGTTTTTCACCCCACTCAAGTACTTTAGAGGAAAGCCTTTGCATCAACCTCACAAGATTAGATCTTTTTTCAACAACATCCGCTCCGGAAATAGCTTCGATTATGGGTCTTTTTCCATAGCAAATGCCAACGCTCAAACGATCGCAACTAATCAAGCGCCTTCCGTCATTGGCTATTTGGTAAGCAACTTCAACAGGGTCAAGGCTTGCATGAACCAAGCGGGAAAAAGATTCGACCTGAGTCCAAATTTGTTGCTGCCCCAGCATTTGCCCCAACATCTGATTACGCTGGTACCGGGTTGCAAGGTCTGCCATCAGCGCAATGTATTGCATGAAACCGGGGACTGCATTCATGGCCCGATTAGAACCTTGAAAAACCTCGATGATGCCTGTGATTTGGTTGTTTAAAAGAATAGGGACCATTAAAAGCAAGAAATCGGTCGGGTTTCCTGCACCAGATTTACCTGATTCATCCGAGGCCAACCCGCTTCTAGGAAGCAAAACCACTTGTCGTGGGTTAACAACGACCTGCCTTAGAAGTTCTTCGTGGCTTTGGCGAGATTCTTCAGAGCGATCAAGGCCGACTTCCTTCAAATTAATCTGAAATTGCAGCTGAAGATTACCCTGATTAGTACGAATCCAAAGCGCCCCAACAGGCGCCGCAAGAGACTCTAAAAGCTTTTTAAGTAGCTCACCATAAAATATACCCGGAGGCACATCGGATTCACAAAGCTTTGACATCTCTTCCAGCCTTTGACTCAGGCGTTTACGCTCTAAATCCAAGGCTCGAGGATCAACTTGAGGCTCTGGCGCGGTACTCACAGCAGTCCACCTTAATAAATATCAGATTGCAACTTAAATTAACTCTACACCATTCTACCTAAGTAGAGTGCTGAATAATAGTTAACCTTAAACAAATTGAAATTATTTTAAGAAGACCAATTTTAAGAAAGCTGATTATTCGGTACAACTAACGGAAATATAGGCAGCATGGGAAACACAGGAATAATAGGCTATGCGCACTTCCGTTTCATCTCCGGTTGTTCACCAAACGCCGTTACTGAGTGCAATGTCTCGCGATCTCGCTTTGTCAGAACTTTTATCATGCGCAAAAGCAAACTCATACAATCAATTGGATACTCTTCCAACACTTCGACCATATCTTCGGCAGCCAATAATTGGTGCGAGTTAGCTCTTTGGCCCTCTATTTCCCATAGCACCAAAATTTTTCGAATTGACCGCCCTTTATTCGCCCACCTTTGCAACTTTAATTTCAACAATACGGGATTTTTCTCACACACTACCAACTTTTCTGCTCTTTCAATCAACCAATTTATGAAAACCTTGGCGACATCTTCCGCCAAGCCTTCTGTCATAAACTCATCATCCAGAAATCCTGCCAATTGGACTCGACTGATTAACATCAAAACTTCCCCCGGCGAAAACATCTTTCCCCCACCAACAAGTAGGCGATATAACACAAATGCTTATTGCTTCAATGTCATTTTGCCTAAAGAATATTTCTTTCTTTTTTGGGATTGACGTATTTTTTCAATCAATTTTTCAATCCAAGATCCGCCCAAACCAAATCCCGAAGCAGGTTCAAAGGAAGTGTACCGTGAGACAAAACTGATTCATGATATTGTTTTAGATTAAAAGCATCACCCTTGGCGTTCTGGGCATCAGCCCGAAGTTTATTGAAGAAAACAGCGCCTGCAAAATAAGTAGAAAGCTGGCATGAGGACTGCTTGGACCTGATAATTTTACCCAACGCCTCTCCTTGGGTTTGAAACGCACGGTTCACAAGTAAATCCAACGCCTGCTCATCGGTCATGTTGTTGCAATGCATCTGATGATCTAACACCGCATTGGCAACTGCACGCAGGTACCATTTTAGCTGATGAATTCTCAACCCGGGATCTTGGTCACCATAGCCTTCATCAAGCATCATTTTTTCAGTGTAAACCGCCCATCCCTCTGCAAAAACTCCTGAAGACAATACTCTGCGAATTTTCGAAGGGTGCTTATTCGAATATTCAAGTTGAACATAGTGCCCTGGATAGGCTTCATGAATGGTCAGAATCTGAAGCATATAACTGTTGTATTCCTTCATAAAGCTTAAGACGGTGTTTGCATCCCAGTCAGAAGGCGGAGGACTAACCGCATAAACACTGGATGCAGCAGTATCAAGCGGCGGAGCCTGATTCAAATATGCAACAGAATTTCCTCTTTGAAATTCTGGCATCTCAAGAATCTGACAACGGTCAGGTTGTGGCAAGGAAAGAATATTTTTGGTAGTGATGAATGATTGGATTTTCTTGACAGTACTGCGCGTATCCCTCAGGAGATCTTGGGGGTTGCCTCGTTTCTCACTTAATTTTTCAAGAACCTTTGCAATAGTTTCATTTTTACCTTTGTTGTCGGGAACAGGAAGAACTTTCTCAGGATACAACCCCGACCACAGCTGTCTGGCAATAACATACATTTCATGGGTGACGGATATCATTTCTAATTCTGCAAGGCGCAATAATTCATCCGCACCAACCCCTGTCTGAAGTTCGTGAACCAATTTGACATTGAATTGTTCTTTGCCAATTCGCCAATCGGTATCACCTCCTTTTTTCGCAAGATCCTGAAGGAAGTCCTGATAAATTTCCAGACTGGGCACGACTTTGTTTGTAGCCTCAAGAAGGCGATTTTTAAGGTCGGGATTTTTAACAAACTCTCCAATACCTTTTTTATAAAATCGAATAGACCCCAAGTTTTGCTTTATCGCAGTGTTAAGGATGACTTTAGGTGGGTTTTTTAGCGAATCTTTTGCAGAATGCAAAATCATCGGCACCAGTGCAACTCGTGAAACCAACGCGTCGACAACTTTTTCTTCAGGGATGGTGGATTGAGACAAAGGCAGATAGAGGCTGTCTGCAATCAATTCATTGTAGGCCCTTGGATCGTTCTCGTAGGTTTTATTGAATTCCTGCAGCCAAAGGGTGCGCTCCAGATTCGATTCTAAAACCTTAAAATCAACTTTCCCGCTGGCACTCAAAGATTCCTGCTTGATTTGCGAACGCAACTTTTCGAGTGAAACTTTGTAGAATTTTTTCCATATCTCCCGATTTCCTGTGCTGGGGTTTTCCAACTTATCATCGAACCGATGGTCGCCCAATTGGGTTGCAACCATGGGGCGCAATTTAAATTCACCTTCCAGCATTGCATCAAAAAACTTTGCCAGCTTATTGTCTTCATCCTGTTGGGAATTAAACATTGCAGATCCACATAAAACCATCGAAAAGAAAAAAAAGCTACATGCCATCATTTTTATTGTCATTGCGGTTAGCCTCATTTAATTTCAATAACACCATTCTTGCTGTAAATAATATTATTACCTTTTCGCCCTGATTGAGAAAGAAGCAAATCGTTTCCTGTCCACAGGCTGGCCGGATTAATTTGAAGGTAATGCCTGACACCCAGGTAAGAAGTTGTCAACCTTGGATTAATTTCAAAAACAAAATCCTTTAATCCACTGATTTCAGGGCCTAGGATTAAATCAACGCCGACCCATCCATTTAAACCAACGAAACCATTCAAGGACCTTTGAGCAAGATTCAAAGCACGATATTCCAAATCCAGGGGCAAAGGGAGTGATCCCCCTTGATAAATAAACTGATTATCAAAGGCCTCCATGTTTTGAAAGCTGGAAACAATCGGTTTACATTGCCCCTTATGCACAAAAAAACAATAGCTTGCGGCAATTCCTTCTTTAAATTCTTGAACAATCCATTGGTCCAAATTTAGAATGCTGGAAGCCTTGTCCTCTAAAATCTTAATGCTTTTTATTCGAAAAGTATCTGTAGCCCCTGCGCCATCTCTAGGTTTTAATACCAAAGGAAAACTTATTTGCGGTGCTTTCAAAAAATTTCCCAGCAGCATGGTGGCCGGCGTCGGAATTCCTAATCTGTTTAAATAAAGAAATGTCTGGTATTTATCTCCCGCCAGGCTTATTGCCTCATCCGAGCAATTCAGATTTTGTGCCCCTGTTTCATTCAGTTGTTTAATACGATTGGCAAGAATACCATCTGATTCTGGCGCCATCACCAGAACTGCATCTTTGGAATTAACACTATTCAAAAAAGGATTGGAAGATTCCGGAATAACCCATTGGCGCATGGTGATGAGTTTTTCAGCTACTAGCGATTCCCCCACATCCTTTGAGGCAAAGACAAAAAGCTCAAACTGATTCAGTTTTGTAAAATCAATGATCAACGCCTTTAGGATCGCCACCCCTTCTTTGAGAAGAGGTGCAAGAACGCTTGTAGAATCCAACTTGATTGCAGAAAGCTCTTCGTACAAATACAAGCGCTTCATAACAATTACCTAAACAGCTATAATTTATGATCGATAAAAACGAAATAAGCCGGTATTATACCGGCTTACTTGCAGAAATCTTCCAGATACCCTCAAAATATTATACTAAGGCTTCGTGATGATTTCAGGTTTTTCAAACCTTAACCCGGTGGAAGTCGGAGCACTGCTACTTGCTGCAACAGGCCTGATACCTGATTGGGTCGAGGCAGGGTTTAAATCTTTGGAGATATTGTTGCCATCGATTTTTGGTACCGGTATCAACATGGGGTTCTTATTATCAGAAGATTTCTTCATTTCTTCTGGAACTTCAGGCGCATTTTTCAACAAAGCTGGAAGGCTTACTGCGCCATCGTTTGGAATTTGTGGCAAGCCTGGGTCGCCATTTTCCGCATTAGGCGAATTATGCATCAAGGGGTTCTGGTGTTCTCTGATAACCAAAGCCTTGGTTCTTTCCCTGAAGTGTTCTACCGCCCTTACCTGTGCAACACCAGGCAGCGAACCTTCCGAAATCTGAACGTTATTATGCTTAAGGATCGTACCCTTGGCGAATTCAAAGTTGGCAAGGGCGATATTGTATTGCACAATTGCAGCATATTCATTGGCAAGTGAATCAGCCCAAAATCGTTGTGCTTCAAGAAGGATATCCACGGTATCACGGGTCCTGTTGCCTGCACCCTTGCCTGCAAGGAACTCTTGGAATCGAATCCTAAGTTGTTCTGCAAAAGCTTCCCGCTGAGCGCGTTGCACCCTGATCTGTTCATAGGTGGTAAACACTTTACGGTAGGATTGCGATAGGAACCTTCCAGCCTTCAATTCCTGATCTTGTAAAACTTCATAGCTCTTAGAAAGTTCCAACCTTGCATTTCGAACATTTGCATGTTGCGATCTGAAACCGATTGGCACATTCATCCTTAAGCCAAGTGACCAGTTGTTGAACCTGTTTTCTGCAAGGTTTTTGAAGGCGTTGGTATTGCCAGCACCGTCCAGGGTACTTCCAATCGAGTTCGAATCATAGGTCGAAAGGAAACGCAGATCGGGCATCAAGGTGTTCTTGGCAAGAATCAGATCCATCTGCTTCGTTTTAACTTCCTGGCGGGCGATGAACAATTCTGGTCTAAGTGTAAGAGATTCATCCAAAGCGGAATCCCAATCAGGCTCGAATCTTGAAAGAGTGGGTGCATCGCTGGGAACCAATCTGGTAGAATCTTCAGCAGGCATACCCAAGAGAGCGCGAAGCTGTCTTTCATTTTCAAGAACTTTATCCAAAGCCTCAAGACGTTGACCGCGGAACAACTCATACTGGCCACGGGTCTGTGCAAGATCTGCAAGCGTGATAGTACCAGCATCCAGTCTTGCTTTGCTGATTCTCCAAGCTTCATAGCCTTGGCGAAGAGCCTGCTCGCGGGCAAACAAGGTCCAGTAAGAACCATAAAGATTCCAATATGCATATTCCACATTCAGAACTTGATAATTGAGGTTTCGTTCAAATTCAGCTCGCTGTTGATCAAAGCGGATTCTGGTCACAAGAATACCTTCAGCGGCAGGCTGTCCACCCAATACACCAGGGGTGGTGATACTACCTGGATGCGAACTTCGCAATTGGTTGATCTCTACGCCATAACCCTGCAAAAGGGGCTGTTCAAACTGAAACTGCAGGGTAGGCCTGTAGTTCGGATTCACAAAGGCCGGAAGATTAGTGAACTGATAATCCGTCTTGAAGGTAATCCCTGCAACACCACCAGTAGGCAATGGTTTCAAGATGGTTGAATTAAGCGAAGAATCCAAGGTTTCGATAGAGTTCAAACCACCTGAAGAAGTTACAAAATTATCAAGTGCGGTACCAATAGGACGATCGGTATTGTTCCAGTTGATACTAGATGTCCACACCGCATCAAACTTTGAAAGGGATTTTTCTATTTCATTACCAACAATCGCTGGCTCAAGCGCAAACACCCGTATTGCATCCGAACCACCAGCTCCCCTCCCTGTAAAACTCACCAAAGTATCTTGCCCAATACCTGGGAAGAGGGGATTTTGAAAACCTACCGTACCTTGTTCAATTGCTATCGATACACTCTCGGCAAGCGAAATGTAACGAGGCTTTCTTTCAGGCTCGTTTACTGTGGGGGGCTTACTCATGGATTTGGTGATCGGCGCAACTACTGCCGCGGGATCATTTTCCAAATTTGCTGGCATCAGGTTTTTATAATGCTCATAGTCAGCTTCCGCAAGGAAGAGGTTCTGCTTGCAACCACTCACTAAAGCAAGAAATAACGCGGTGCAAATAATTGCTGGTTTCAATTCCATGACCATTAGACCCCAAAGTTTAGTGCTGATTTTCAACACCTTAATTTCATATCCCTAGCTAGGTCTGAATGCATTAATTAAAATGCAAACAAGATTCGCCAATAACTTTATCGGCGGTTCCGGTTACAAAAGTTAGGAAACTTCTAGGGGTTATGACTTTTTTAGCGATCTTAAGGATAAGAAGGGTAATTCAGGCAGGCAAGGCTTATGTTAAAAAGACCCTACCAGCAAAAATCGGAAAAATAACTCGACTTGGCAGTTTAAAGCCTGTTCGGATCTTCAGGATTCCACCTTGGTGATATCCCAACATACTTCATCCCAAGCAGTTTCTTGATAGCTGCCCACTCTCCAACATCATTGCCTTCAGCTTGATGGCCAATGTACTGCAGCAAGTAACCAACAAAAATAGCACCAACACCCCAATACCATTCATAAAGAAACAATAACGGAATGCCTGCAACTGCAACTGGAATTCCAACCATGTGGATTGCAAAATTGAAGGGTAGCTGGTGCCTTAGCATCCAGTTCCCCAGCCTTCTTTTTATAAAAGGTAAAAAACCTTTTTTATCTGTTGAAAGTGGTGCTTGATTAGACATTGTTTAACCCCTCTTAAAACCATACCACTCATTTTAAACTATTACATTTTCTCGAGCACACTTATGCCCAATAATTCCAATCCCTGCTTCAATACCCTGGCAGTTAAATCACATAGCAGCAACCTGCTTTGCCTGATCTCCTCATTTGGGGCTTTTAATACTGGGCAATTCTGAAAGAACACGCTGTAAGCTTTTGCCAAGTCCCAAAGGTATAAAGTTATCTGGCTTGGTTTGTTATCAACCAAAGATAGGGTAAGAGCTTCTTCAAAGCGGAAAAGTTGCAATGCCAACCCCCGCTCTTCTGCAGTTTCAAGAAGAACAGGAATGGACGAATTTCGATAGTCATCCGGGTTAAACCCGCCCTTTCTAAATATGCTTCGATTTCTTGCGTAGGCGTATTGCATGTAAGTTGCAGTATTGCCTTCCATAGCCATCATTTTTTCCCAATTGAATACGTAATCACTGGTCCGGTTTTGGCAAAGATCTGCATATTTCACTGCACCGATCCCCACCACCTCACCCACTCTGTTTAAATCCTCGAGGCTTTCTTTGCTTTGAGTTTCACCTTCCTGATGATAAGCAGCCTGATACACTTCTTTTGCCAGTCTTACCGCTTCGTGTTCTAGGCGCGTTTGCTGCCCAAGCCATTGATGAGCGATCTGGAACAATTGGGAAAAATGCAACGATTGCCTTGAATCCACAACGTAAAGAATGGCATCAGGGTGCCATCGCTCAACCCGATACTGAATGGTGGCCAGATCGGTAGTCATATAAGTAAATGCACCATCCGATTTTCGCACCAAGGCAGGAGTAGAGTCCTCGGTTAGGAAAATCGCAAGCGCTCCTTCACTTTCACGGGCTAACCCTGAAGCTGAAAGATCCTGAACCACTTTATTTAAAAAAGGCTGATAAAAACTTTCCCCGTAAGTATAATCAAACCGTACCCCAAGCCTTTGGTAAATAAGATCAATCTCACTCAGACAAACAGGCATGAACTTCCGCCAAAGTTCCAGATTGGTTTGATCCCCCTTGTGCATTTTTGCAGTTTCATCCCTGCATGCATTTTGCACAGGATCAACAACCCCCTTGGCTATCTCTTCTGCCGTTTTAAACAACTTCCTTACTTCAACATAAAGTCTTGCCAATTCTTTTACAGGCTCTCGCTTAAATGCTTCTTCATCAAGCATATGCTTGTATCCATAAAGGATAATACCAAATTGGGTGCCCCAATCCCCCAGATGATTATCAGTAATAACCGTGTGACCAAAAAAGCGAAGGGTTCGTGCCAGGCTATCACCCAGAATGGTACTTCGAAGATGCCCCACATGCATGGGTTTCGCAACATTAGGCGAGCTAAAATCAATTACAAAAGTTTTAACTTTAGCCGGCTGAAGCACACCAAGTCTTGGGTCTGCAGCCATCTCCTGAATTTTTCCTGCAAGCCATTGAGGCTTTATGCGCAAATTCAAAAAGCCGGGTCCCGCAATTTCGACAGGCTCCAAAAACTCGGGAAGAGCAAAGAATTCAACAATCTTTTCAGCAACTTTTCGGGGAGGAATTTTGGCTTCTTTTGCCAAACCCATGGAACCATTGAACTGGTAGTCCCCAAACTTTGAATCTGTGGATGCCCGGATTTGCGACAGTATATCCACCGAAGCAAAACCTGCCTTGCCTAATGCTTCTTCCAGATATGTAGAAATAAATAAAGGAAAATTCATGATGGGATCGGTTGTTTCATTTCACATAAAACTTAAAAATCTTGAATGCATTAACGCTAATCTAGTCTTGTTTCCAGTCGATTCGTGTGGCATCAGCCCACAATTCTTCCAATGAATAATAAAACCTCGCATCTTTATCAAATATATGAACTACCACATCGCCGTAATCCTGCACCACCCAACGACTGGCTTCATAGCCTTCAAGGCCTATCCTTTTATCGCCAGCTTTTTTCATGCGCTCGTCAATTTCTTCAGCAATGTTATGTATCTGCCTTCTGCTTGCACCCGTGGAAATTACAAAATAATCGTAAAGAGGCGTGATTTTCCTCATGTCCAAAACGAGTATATCCTTTGCTTTGTTTTCATTAGCGGTTCGGGCACAAATCAGCGCACGATCCAACGATCCTGGCATTTCCATCCTGATTTCCTTTGTGAGTTCCGTATTCAAAAAAGAGGCTCCTCTTAAAAAACTTGTTGTTCATGTCAAGTTTCCACGATTTTATAGGCTTCCTCTTAACAATCATTTTCACTTTAAAACCTTGATAATTCAATCATCATACAAGAAACTTCTATAAATAATTGCTTTTTGTCTGCCTATAAGCCGAAATTGATCAAAAAGCCTGCCTCTTTAACCCTAATCCTTAAAGTCGTATTTAAAGAGAATATTTAAATACACTCTTCAAAACAATTCATGCTAAATTATTTCGATAGGTTTAACTCACCGGATATTATATGAGCAATAACGGCGTTTCAGCAAATAAAGCGTGGATAGTTTGTGGTTTGCTTCTACTTGCAACCATGATTAATTACATGGACAGGCTTACCCTCAACCAAACTATCAGCCGTATCATGGTCGATTTTGAATTTCAAAAAGATTTCTACGGAAAAATAGAAGGAGTGTTCGGCCTGGCATTTGCCGTTGGCGCTATCACCACGGGCTTGATTGTCGACAAAGTTTCAGTCAAATTCCTCTACCCCCTCATGGTATTTTTCTGGTCTCTTTCGGGCTTTATGACGGGACTGGCCCGCGATAAAGATGAATTGTTATATTGCAGGGCGGCCCTTGGCTTTTTCGAAGCTGCAAACTGGCCCTGCGCTCTTGTAACCACTCAAAGGCTTCTAGCACCGTCCAAACGAACCATGGGAAACAGCATCCTCCAAAGCGGGGCTGCCATGGGCGCTGTCATCACTCCCAGATTATTATGGATCCTCCTTTGGAGTATCGTCACAAATGATATCTCCCTCCATGCCAGCGATGAATCTTTCGCTTCAGAAAACTCAAAATCAAGCTTTCGGGCAATGTTCGAAATCTTGTCTGATCGACGGTTCTGGATTCTTCAACTGATGGTTCTTGCAATTAATTCAACCTGGCATTTTCTCAGAGCTTGGCTGCCATTATATTTAAGGGAAGCACATGGCTACTCTGAATCCGAGGTGAATTGGTTTTCTTCAGGATATTATCTTGCATCCGATGCAGGCGCACTCACTGCTGGATTTCTAACTTTGTTCCTGGTCAGCAAGGGGGTAAGTGTTATCAACTCCAGAAAATGGGTATATGGTTTCTTTTCATTCTTCACCCTGCTTAGCATCCCCGCGGCCTTCATGCCTTCAGGGCCATTATTTCTTGCCGTTTTAATCATGATTGGATTTTCCACCCTCGCACTTTTCCCCAGCTATTATTCCTTTAGCCAAGATCTTACCGTTAAACATCAAGGGAAAATTACCGGAGCATTAGGCAGCTTGAATTGGGTGGGAATGTTTGTGATGCAAATCAGTGCAGGCTATTTAATTCAAAGGACAGAAAACAACTACTTCGTTGGCTTTATGAACAATGGTATTGCTTTAGAAGAAGCTCGAAAACTTGCGCAAGGGCAGGCTTACACATGGGGTATTATCATTGCCGGCATTCCGCCGATTCTCGCCTTAACTGCACTGCATTTTTTCTGGTACGAAAAAAACAAATCAAACCAGGCACCCGCATCTAACTGATTACTAACTTTCAGGGACCTCATACACCAACACTGTAGAATTCACGCCTTTACGCCTACAGGGCCAATCATAAACCACTTTGCCTTTTTGCGCTTTCAAAGATTCTTCATCCTGCGTCTGCAATCGAAGATGGGGATTCGAAGATCTCTCCACAACCACATACTTAACCCTTGGATTAGAAGCAACCAAATCTGATTTCCCTTCCAAAAACACTTTACCTGCATAAAAATGCGACCAGCAAAACGCATCTTCCACTGAATCACCTTCCTTACAATTGATCGCAAGCCATTTCCCAACCTGCTTAAACCCCTCGCGATTGTAATGCAATGTCTCCATGCTTTTGTAAACCGAAGGCATTAACAACAGGATCAACAGAACCGAAACATTATTCATTCTATTCAAAACACCTCTCAACCACGATTCTTTAAAAAACAAAACAACAACATCGCCCAATACCACTCCACCATAAGCCGTCCAGACGACCACCAGCATCAACGCCAGCATTGCATGCCTTTCTGAAAGATACCCCATCACCAATGCGACCCGATAAAAAGCTACGTTTAAAACAAAGAAAGTTAAAACAACAACAAGAACACCGGGCTTTAACCACCGATCCCTGGGCATCATAAACATACCCACCAATGCAAACGCACAACCAAGGTAATTCAATCCTTTGAGATACGAATCCCCGAGCACCATAAACGACCACATCAACCTTGCCGTAGGGCTTTTATCCTCACCCTCCCACCAACTAGCAAACAACGGCGCTTGATCAAAAATCCCCACCATCAACTCTGGCGCATCAAGCAAAGCCAATCTGTCATCAGTTTCCATCGGCAAAACAGCAATTTTCTCGAGTATTTTCTGCCCAGTGGGCTTTGTGGTCAATTTTCCAATCGTCATCATAAATGGCAACGCCAACATCAAAAACCCTAGCATCACCCCAGCCAAACCTGTTACCATTTTCATTTTGGATTTCGAATCATTAAACTTCCCTAACAAGATATTTCCCAACATCACCACAAAACATGCGAATACAATTATCATCCCCTCAGGCCTAACCAAATAAGCACACGCAGAAAACAATCCTGCTAAAAACCAAGTAGTCAATCGACCAGTTTTAAACGCCACCAAGATACAAGCCAGGGCACAAGACGCAAAAAACAAAAACATCCCCTCTGACAATCCATCCCCCAACACCTTGCTAATCGCAGGCAAAAATTCAAATAACAATACCGACCAAATCGCAACCTTGATGTTGAAAATTTCAAATGCCAAGTAGAACAGTGGAAGCACTAACAACACACTAAAAAAAGAAGAAACCAACTGGCTGCTTAGTTGATACGCAAAGGGTAAATCCGAACCTACAAAGTACCGAACCGGCTTGCTTACAAGATGAATTGCCAAAGGAAATCCCGGATGTTGCTGCGCATCTTTAATGACTGCATTCCAATCGTCAGAGTTTTCAAGAAGCCAGGCATAGCGAATAAAACCAATGCTATCCCGCGCTGCTACTTCCGTATGAGTTATTTGCCACGCCCTCAACCCCACAACTAATATCATCAAGACAAACAAGATAAACACTTGCTGCTTTCCCGATAACACCGCTTTGTCTGCTACCATTTGATTGCACATTATTAAAGCTACACCAATTTCAACAACCACCAATACTACGCATCCGAATCATATTCCCATTAGGTTATTTTGGTCAATACAATGATTGCAGCACATACTCCAATCCCACGCTTTTTCTTATTTGTCCCGTTCCCAACGTTCGCCAAGTATCAATGAACATTAAATGCTAATCTTTAGGTGCTAACTCGGCACATTCGTCACCCTCGCTGCAAAGCAATGGTCTATTTTATTCTGTTTTACTGCCCTTAAGCCCACCAACGCACTTAATGAATCCGCTTACTTTGACGTTGGTTCGTGTTTGATACAAAGGTCTTGCAATTCGGGACCCTGCACTGAATGTCCACTATTGGCACATTCAGTTTGAGGATTAGCAATCTTGATCGAAAAGTTAGAGAAATGTTTTTTTTGTTGCTCAAACTCTACAGCTTCTTAAATTTTTAATCGAATTTCATAAATTGATATTAACTGTTTCAAGCAATTTAAGTTTTAATGCTGGAACGATTTATCATCACAGCTTTATGAAAAGGATCAGTAAATGAGCTTAATCAAATCAGTACATGCCGGGATAACGATAAAAAAAGATTTTTGGGAAAAGGTACACGTAAAGCAGTTGAAAATGTAAACCACCAAATTGGTGCAAAACTTAAAGGCCACTGTGTTCTTAACCAAGTGGGCATAGATCATTTATTGCTTGAAATTGATGGGACAACCAACAAGGGAAATCTCGGGGCCAACGCAATGCTCGGCGTTTCCATGGCTTGTGCCCATGCTGGTGCAGCAAAAACTGGGTTGCCCCTTTACCGCTACATCGGCGGAACCAATGCCTGCGTCCTGCCTGTACCTATGATGAATATCCTAAACGGCGGGAAACATGCTGACAATAATGTTGATTTTCAAGAATTCATGATCATGCCATTAGGTGCGCCTACTTTCGCTGAAGGCTTGCGCATGGGTACAGAAATCTTCCATCAACTTAAAAAAGTATTACATGATAAAGGCCTAAATACAGCAGTTGGTGATGAAGGCGGATTCGCACCTAATGTCAAAAGCACTGACGAGGCATTGGAATTTATTTCAAAAGCAGTCGAAAATGCTGGATACAAATTGAATGAAGACATCTTTTTTGCACTCGATGCTGCTTGCACCGAACTTTTCGAAGAAGGCAAACACAAGGGCAAGAACGGCTATTGCTTCTTTAAGAGCAATCCAGAAAAGGTAATCTCCTCGGATGAAATGGTTGATTACTGGGTTAATCTGTGCAAGAAATACCCTATCCGATCAATTGAAGATGGACTTTCCGAAGATGATTGGGATGGCTGGAAGAAACTTACCGCAGCACTTGGTGGCAAAGTTCAAATAGTGGGTGACGATCTTTTTGTTACCAACACCAACCGCTTGCAACGGGGTATCAATGAAAAAGCTGGCAATAGCATTCTGGTCAAGGTTAACCAAATCGGAACCCTTACCGAAACCTTGGAAGCCATTGAACTTGCCAAACGAAACAGTTTTACCACGATCATCAGTCACCGCAGTGGCGAAACAGAAGATACCACCATTGCGGATATTGCAGTAGCGACTAATGCTGGCCAGATTAAAACTGGATCTGCGAGCAGAACTGACCGCATCGCAAAGTATAATCAGCTACTGAGGATAGAAGAGACACTAGGCAAAAAAGCTCGATATGGCAAAGAAGTATGGCCCAAGGAAAGGCTGTAAAAGCCTGCCTTATATGGCGACAAAGCTTCTTTTTGGGCTGACAATTCTATTGGGGTCCCTAACCATGATTGCTGGTATTATCAGCCTGGTGGGACCTCAACTGCTTAATCTATTGCATTTGCAATTCTTATCAGACAGAGGTTTAGCACGTATCCTTATCGGGTGTGGAATTGGACTTATTGCAACTGCTTTTGTTTTTTTCAAAACCAACCGATTCAAGCAGGAAGAACAATAACATGGACTTCCTCTTTGAAGGCAGATTTACGATTTATGGTGGATTAATATTGACCTGGGTGGGACTTTTCATCATTTGGACTTTCTCCAAATTCAACCATTTCTCCAAGACCACCATGACAATTGCTTTTCTAATTATAGGTTATGGGGTTTTGGACAAAACAATTGTTACCGACAAGGAAAATGCAGAAATAGTGCTTAAAAGCATAAGCAAAGAAATAAAACAAGGTTCGATTAATTTTGCTCTAAAACATCTGGATGAACGTTTCATCACTGCAAAAGGGACAGATTTAAAATCTTTCGAAACCTGGTTAACCAGAAATCAGGCTGATAAATTGGTAAAAGATATCATTTTCTGGGATATCGAAAACATCAGTTCAGGTAATGAAAAAAAAACCTGCAAGATATCTTGCATGGTTAAAATAAAAGGCGATTGGGGTGGATTTCAAGAAGCTATATATCGAGTAGAATTCTTGTTTCAAACCAGAAAAGATCGGATACCAACAATTTTATCATTTCAGGTTTTCGACCCTGTCAATCAAAACAATCGACTGGAAATAGGAATATGAGGGCTAGCATAAAGCTTCACCCTCATTCATTCCGATTTATTACTTCTGCTGAATGACCTTGATTGGGGGCGGTTCAGAATAACGCGATACAACAGGCGCACTAATGCTTCCCATTTCGCACGAATCACAGGCCCCGCCACCAGCTTGCATTGCTGCGCCACCGTGCCTGTAATTCTTATCTGCATGGATCAAATAGCCCCAAGGTTTAAAGGTCAAACCTACGCGGTGTCCATTACACCCTGACAGTAAAAAGATTGTACAAAATCCAGCAATCATCAATGATCTAATACTCATGGCAGCCTCCTCAAATTTGAATTAATCCTGAATAATTCAGAATTTATCTCACACCTTTGATTCCTTTAGTTATTAAAAATAACTTCGGAATCACACCCAGAAGGAACTAATATTCCTTAAATCTCACTAAAAGGAATATGCAGCCCAACTTGGCAGGTGCAAGCAATCTTTCGATTGCAAAGTCGAAGAGTGGCTATAAAAAGTTTGAACAATTACGATTGTGCAGATTCTAAGGAGTGAAAGTCTTTTCTGATCAAAGGAAAAGACCTAAACTAGTTCAGAATCCAAAATCGGTAACCCAAACTGCCATGCTCTTTTTAATTACTGTGGCATGCAAACAGGCGCAGGAGCACAAGCAGGAGCGCAAACTGGTGCACATTGCGGCATTGGAGCGCAAGCTGGTGCATATTGTGGCATTGGAGGAGGCGCACTATTGGAATGCCTACGACCAAAAAGCCCTGTGCCTTCATGGCCCCAGCAGCCAGCATTAAGCATGATCAAACCAAGAAAAGCAGACCGAACTAAGAACGCTTTCATGTTTTCTCTCACAAAAAGCAACTAAAAACATATCTTCAGCAAACCTTCGGAAGGAATGCCGTCGCCAATACAAATTGGCTGATAACTTTTATTCACTGTAAAAAAAAGACCATTGCTAGCGCGAGAAGAAAAGTAGTTAATCATACGATAAATATTATTTTTAGATACACATTTAACAAATAAGACAATAGTTCACGAAAAGACAATAGTTCCAATTGTGTCAGAAACAACGTGCCCAAACCACCAAAAGATAGGTCCAAAACCCATTCAATTCAATCTAAACTAGCAGATAACCCGCTTAAATACCTAATATTGCAGTTATTTTAACATCTTCAAGGACAGCAAAGAAAGAAAGCGGGCAATTGATAATTGAAATTTAATCGATTTAAAGAATACAAAAACAAGTATGTAAATAAGTTATTCACTCACCATTTTTAATTTAACTACAAGCCCAAAAACCCCCTTGGGTTTGACACTAAGAAGCAGATGTACATAGATACTAAAGCACCACGTGATAATTTATTTAGATATTACTACAAAAAAGAGAACTCAGGCAGCCAAATGGATGCTTAAACTTGCACTGAAGCATAAGATGAAAAGATTTATGAATCGGAAATTGTTGTTGAGGATTTAGCAGGAGTAACAACAAAGCCCGCATCCCTTAGAATATCTTCTATTTCATCGCGAAGAAGTTCTTCCCTGTTCATCAGTTCCTCAACAATTTTTTCCACATAGACACGATTATCGGAAAGCAATCGGAAAGCGTTTTCATCAGCTTCCCTAAGAAAATTTTGAACTTCAGAATCAATAAGTGCCGCAGTTTGCTCACTAAAATCCCGGGCCTCCTGCATTTCTTTACCTAAAAAGACATGCTCTTCGCCAACTTTAAAAGTCATGGGCCCAAGCTTTTCACTCATACCCCAGTGGGTAACCATCATTCGAGCTAATCTTGTCGCTCGTTTTAAATCAGATTCTGCACCAGCATATGGTTGATTATAAACAAGCTTATCAGCAGCACGACCACCCATGATCATAACCAACTGATTTTTAAAATGATCCAAGCCATGATGAAAACGATCTTCATCGGGTGCGTTAAGATTAACCCCGAGGCTTTGGCCCCTTGGGATGATAGAAACTTTTTGAGGGCGATCTGCTCCAGGCATCAACCAAGTAACCAGGGCGTGGCCTACCTCGTGATATGCCGTTCTTCGTTTGTCTTCAGGGGTTAGAACTTCTTCACGTTTAGGGCCGATAAGAACTCTATCCGCGGCTACTTCGAAATCAGCTCTATCAATTTTGTCCTTATCAAGGCGGGTAGCCACCAAGGCTGCTTCATTGGCTAAATTTCGAAGATCAGCACCAGTCATGCCAATCATTTTTCTAGCCACTGTTTCAAGATTTATATTATCAGCAAGAGGCTTGTTGCGAGTATGAACCTTGAGAATGGCAAGTCTGCCCTGC
>RFZJ01000141.1 GCA_009920765.1 Planctomycetota bacterium
CAAACCAATGCCCCAAGCCAGTAAAGGGGCCACAGTGGGGCCGTGATGATTGCCAGCAGAACAAAACCTGCCGTTCGTCTAACAAGCCATATTAGAAAGCCAAGTAGGGTTGTCTTTGACAGTTCGGGATCGCAAGGCAGATGTTTTGGGGTTCGACTCCCAGTCTTCTTTGCTTTTTCCAAGGCATCTTCTTGCGACATGTTTGTCCTTACGCTGGAAAAATTGAATGTGTGTTAATCTCGTAATTTATAGTGGAAAATATCCATTAAATGAGGGTAAGCAACGAAGAAGCCAAGGGTGGTGTTTTCTTCTCGACACCTTGGTTTTCTGGTCCCAAGCACCTTATGGGCTTTTCATGGAAGATCACTTAATCTTTAAGTAAGCTTATCTAATTCGGTTGCCCGGGTAATTGGACCGGGGCTGGGCTGCCCTTTGAGCCTTTCACCATCCCAACCAGATCGATTCCCCCGATGGGGACTGCCATGTGGAATACTTCGCCATATTCAAAACCACAACGGCTACCCATGGCATTATTAAGTCCCATCACCGTATGTCTGATTTTATGGAAGCGTTTTTCGTCAAACTGTGATTGATAGCATTGGATCGAGGCCATTTTCTTTTCGATCGTAGAGCTTATATCGATGGTGAAAGAGCCCGGGTAATGTCGGATTTCTGCATCAAAGGGAAAAGGGGCGTAGACCAGATGAGTGATACGATGGGGCGGTGTATTGCCAAATTTTTCATCCCATTTGGTGAGTTGGGCCGAAAATCTGGAAGCTTCAATTAGTAGTTGTGCCTGGTAATGATCAGGGGAGGCCGCGGGAGTTCTACCACTGGTGCCCAAAAGGATATCGGGTTTAAGTTTTCGTAAAAGGGTAGCAAGGGCAAAGCGATTTTCGGGGCTATCCATGAGGATGCGGTTGGGCAGGCCTAGTTGGAATCTGGCTTGAACCCCTAGGGTAATTTTTGCTTGTTCGGCTTCTTTTGCTCTTATTTCCTCGGATCCCCGTGGAGTTGGTTCGCCCGTGGTCAAATCTATGATTGCGACTTTGTAGCCTTGCGAGGTTAGCAGTGCTAGAGTGCCACCACAGGTTATTTCGAGGTCATCAGGGTGGGCAGCTACAGCAACAACATCCCATTTTTCATCAAGATTGGCAGGCATGGCAAACTCCGGAGAAAGATTAAAATTTCTTCATAATCATGGTTTAGTAAAAAAAATCAGAATTTCTCTCATGATTTATTCACGAGTGATCTGTTATCGAGGATAATAGATATGCGTGTGATTAAAAGGCCGAATGGGGAAATGTCGTGAAAATTCTTTTGGTTGAAGACCACAAATTGCTGTCGAGATCTTTGAAACAAGCCTTGGAGGAAGATGGCTTTGCAGTGGACCTTGCTGTTTCAGGGGATGAAGCCGATGCCAAGGCTCGCGGGGCTGTTTATGATGTCATCATCCTTGACCTAATGCTTCCCAAGGTTGATGGGCTTACATTGTTGAAAGGCTGGCGCAAGGATGGCCTGACTTTTCATGTTCTTATTTTAACTGCGATGGGTTCATTGGAGGATAAGGTTCTGGGATTAAACCTGGGAGCGGATGATTACCTTCCCAAGCCTTTTGAGTTGACGGAGTTCCTTGCCAGGGTTCGAGCCTTGGTTCGCAGGGGGCACCAGTCGAAAGATCCTGTTCTTCGCATACATGATTTGGAAATTGATACGGGTGCACGAAGTGTTCGCAGGGCTGGCAAAGATATCTATCTCACCCCCCGAGAATTTTCCCTGCTACGGTTTCTTTGCTACCATCGTGGCAAGGTTGTTACTAGATCTATGGTATGGGAACATTTATATGATGAAAATGATGATAACACCTCCAATGTGGTGGATGTATACATCAGGTATCTGCGCAATAAAATTGACAGGAACTTTACTCCGCCCTTGATTCTCACACGCTGGGGCGAAGGATACATGATCAAGGGTGATTAACATGCGATCAATTCGGTTTTCATTAACTATATGCTTTCTTGCACTGCTTGCGATTTCGCTTGGTGGGGCTTCGTTGATGGCGTATCGAAGTGCTTCGAGTAATCTGGAAGGCAGGCTCAGCCTTCAAAAAGAGCTTGCCCAAACCACCTACAAAGATCGCTGTAGAGATGAGGAAAACAGGCTTGATGATGCTTTGTTGTTCCAAGCCCAGACACTAGCCAGGCTTGTACAATTTCATTTTGATTGGGGTAAACTAAAACATATTGATTTACATACCCTTGGTTTGTTGACTTCTCCTTCCAACTCAAGCGCTTATGCCCAAGCACCAGTTTGGGCGTTACAATCCACACGCAGTTTCGCCTTTGATTTATTCCGAAGGGCAACTCCTGCGATCCGATTTGATCCCGCAGAACTTTTAACCCGCCTTGATGGTCAGGTTGCAGAGTTTTTTCAAATCGATACCGCCTGGAATGCCTCTTATAAATCCAATTCCCTTGAAGCCATGGGCATGCCAATCAATCTGGCTACTTTTGCACCAGATGAAGTGCTGCACTGGGAATACGGAGATCTGCAGTTGAGTGAGAGTCTGAAAGTGCGGAGAGTTGTGCTGAAGGCATCGAGATTTTTATTTGGTCCTACTCTGCCTGCCCCCCCGCGCAACCGCAATTCAGGGTCGAATAGGATGGCAGAGCCCCCCGTACCGCCACGTATTAGTAACGGAGCTGATGCTTCATTCAGGCCCGCAATATTTATTCAGTGTGCTTATGATGTTGCAAAACGGGATGCTTTGTTTGCCTCTTTCGCACAGCAAAGAGACGAGGATATTTTGATATTTGCAAGCGAGCATAAAAAAGATCTAGAGAAGTTTCGGGAAATGCTGGCTGCAATTAATATGTTGACTTTTCTTGCAGGTGGTGCCATTTGTTTCTGGCTTGTAAGAATTGGGCTTGCCCCATTGAATCTTCTAACTGTTGCGGTAAGCCATATCAATGAAAAAGATTTCAATCTTGATATCACAGAAAAACAATTACCCGAGGAATTAAAACCCATAGCAAGCAGGCTGGGGCAGACTTTGGATCTGTTGAAAAAAGCTTTTGCAAGAGAGAAACAGGCCACTGCCGAGATCTCCCATGAATTACGAACACCCCTTTCTGCAATGCTTGCAACCTTGGATCTGGCACTTCGAAAAAGCAGGACTGCGGAAGAATATCGTGCAATGCTGGTGGATTGCAGGGAAAGTTGCACCAACATGCACAAGGATGTTGAAAGGCTGCTTACGCTTGCCCGATTGGATGCGGGTGCAGATCCTTTTCGCCCGGAGTCGTTTGATCTTTACCATCTGGCCTCTGATTGTGTGAAGATGCTTTCACCCCTGGCAAATTCCAAGGGGATTGAACTTCAGTTTGAGGGGGAAGCAAATCTCGAGATTCATTCAGATCCAGGCAAATTAAAAGAAATATTAGTAAATTTGCTTCACAATGCTGTTCAATACAACAATCCCTCGGGCAGTGTATTTTTAAGGTTAAGTTCGCGCCCTGGATCAATCATTATTGAAGTCGAGGACAATGGTATTGGGATTGAAGCTTCCAAAAAGAATAGAATTTTCGAGCGCTTTTTCCGCGTGGATGCTTCTAGAAGTCATGGTGATTCCACTAATTGTGGATTGGGACTTGCCATTGTTAAAGGTTATGCAGAGTTGCTAGGGGCAAGCCTTGAGCTAACCAGTGAATTGGGTCAGGGATCAATGTTTAAAATCATCTTGCCCGTACCTTTGAAAAAGGAGGTACTTGTTGCTACAGGTGCATAAGTTGGGATTATTTTTTGGAAAAGTCGGGCATCTTGCCTGCGGTGACTTCTTTTTCCCACTCATCGAGCAGTGGCCAACTGATGGCGCAAGTGCCAAAATCCGCCATGTACTGATACTCAGTCAATCGATTGATGGCTTTGGTGATGATTTTTGAATCGCGTTTAAAAACAGGGCCGTGGCTTGGCAGCAGGAATTGTGAATCATCCGCAAGGATGCGTTTCAACGATGCAATAAAGTCGGGGATGTTGGAACCATGATGGGCATCGATCACGCCCACGCAGCCATCTTTATAAACATTATCGCCACTGAATAGCAGGTTTCCCATCTTAAAACTTAGTTGTCCCTGGGTATGTCCTGGGGTGTGCCAGACCTCCAGCGTTTGATCGCCTACTTGGATTTTGTCCCCTTCGTTTAGAATGATATCCACCTTGCACTTGGGCATGGGGATTTCTATTCCCTGGGCTTTGATGGTGGCGTAGGTAACTATTTCATCACCTGTTTCAATCGGCTCGATGCTGGCAGGGTGTGCTGCGATCTTGGTCTTAAGTAGTTCGCGCGCCTTGGCAGAGCCCTGAATATGGTCTGCATCAGCATGGGTAGCTATGATCATCTTGCAGTTGGACAGGTTGAAATCCATTTTGCGTAGAAGATCGACGATGGTGTCTAGGCTGTCTTCAAATCCGATATCAATCAAAATGAATTCAGACCCGCCATCAATGAGGTAAACATTAACACCAAGCCTACGGCCGGCTTGGTAATTAAGCTCGATAACATTGGGGAACAAATATTTTCGTTTCAACATAAATGATTAAACCTGTTTGAGTTGTACAATCATTATCTTATTTGATTTTAAGGATTTTAACAAGTGTCAAGCGAAAGCTCCAAGCCGGACGCAATTTTCGAGCCCTTCCCGGAAGGATGGGAATTGAAGCATGTTTATCAGTTCATTTTTCAATTTGAGGTTCGATATACGCCTGTTGGTTCCTTCATGCGGGGGAGCGGGTTGATCAGGGCTGGGAAGGATGAATTTGGGTGAAGGCGCTTTTAAGAGTAAGGCGAGATGGGTGTAAAAATCACGCCTGAGGGCAGGTTCATCATCGCTTGCATTGAAGGTTTCACCCGTCTTGCTTTTTTCCAGGGCGGCCAGGCATGCTTTCGAGCCATCTGCCACATGCATCAGGTTTAGATAACGATCAGGTGAGCAAACGATTGGTTCGCCTGCCAAAATAGCTTTGCCTCGAATCAATCTTCCCGGGCCATAGATCCCTGCAAACCTCAGTATGATTGCCCCGGGAAGAATGCCCCTTAATTTGTTTTCAGCTTCCAGCACGATTCCACCCGATCCCTCAGCAGGAATGGTTGGCGATTTTTCATCCACCACTTCCCCTTCGTTTTGGCCATATACGCTGGTGCTGCTGACATGGACAAATCTGCCCTTGAAGTTTTGAGATTGAAGGTGGCTTGCAATGCCTGCAAGGCCATCAACATAAACTTCCCGCATTGATTTCCCTGCGCTACGATCCATCCCAACGCAATGTACCACACCATCCACCATCGGAAGATTTGCATAACTTTCACGGTTGGTTACATCGCAAATAATTGGGGTAATGCCTTTGGATTTCAAAGCATCTGCACGGCTTCTGGTGGTTGCGAACACCTTGATTCCCATTGCTAGTGCATCGGTTGCTATTACATTTCCCAAATATCCACAACCAATGATTAATATTTCTTTCATACTTTTTCTCCTCCCTCACATTCCATTGTAGGCTCTTGCCATAGAATCATCATTATGCTGTTAAACCATTCGTTGATCTTTGGTACGATTGATTCTTTAATGTTTTTGGAGATGTAATTCCCATGGTCAACAACAATAGTCATTCTAGTAAAAATCAACACTCCCCAAACTCTGTTTTTGAAGCTTCAGCGACTTATTGCATGGCACTAAGCCAGTTGGAATCGGTGGGTGCACTTTTGAAAATCGACCGGGGCATCCTTCAAAGGCTTTCGGTTCCGAAGCGAGCCATGATTGTAAGTGTGCCGGTTCGCATGGATGATGGATCCACCAGGGTTTTCAATGGTTACAGGGTTCAACACAGCCTTACCAGCGGCCCTTCCAAGGGTGGATTGCGCTACCATCATTCTGTTGATTTGGGCGAAGTTGCAGCCCTATCCATGTGGATGTCTTGGAAGTGCGGAATAATGAATCTGCCTTTTGGCGGTGCCAAGGGCGGTATTAATTGCGACCCAGAAACTTTATCAGTTGGTGAAAAAGAACGGCTTACACGCAGATTTACTGAAGAAGTTCTTTCAATTATAGGGCCCAGGATGGATGTGATGGCGCCTGATATGGGCACCGATGAGCAAACCATGGCTTGGATCATGGATACTTACAGCATGAAGGTTGGGTATGCATGCCCAGAGATTGTTACGGGAAAACCTGTTGAGTTGGGAGGATGCCTTGGACGGAAAGAAGCTACTGGAAGAGGGGTTACCTATTGCGTTCTGGAAGCATTGAAAGATCTTAACATCAAACCTGAGGAAGCCACTGCGGTGGTCCAGGGATTTGGTAATGTTGGTGCGGTCACCTGCGCTGAACTTTCTCGAAATGGTATCAAGGTCATTGCAGTTTCGGATAGGTATGGCGCAATTCATAATGCTTCTGGCATCGATATCGCTGAGTTGCAAAATTTTGTCTCGGGTGGCAATCTGCTCAAAGATTTTCCAAAAGCTAAAAAAATCGATCCAGAGGAAATGTTGATTCTTCCTTGTACGGTATTGGTGCCCGCGGCACTTGAGAGAGTGATTCATTTGGAGAATGCGGCCCAGCTTAAGTGCAAGATTCTGGCGGAAGCCGCCAATGGCCCGACCACTCCTGAAGCAGATGCAATCATCAGCAGGAGTGATATTTATGTGATCCCGGATATTTTGTGTAATGCGGGTGGTGTTACGGTTTCGTACTTTGAGTGGGTGCAGGATATTCAACAATTGTTATGGAGCGAAGAGCAGGTTAATCATAAATTATATGAGTTGATGATCAAGGCCTTCAAAAGAGTTCGAGATTTGGCGTTGAGCAAGAAAATATCGATGAGGCTGGCGGCTCTATCTTTAGGGATGGAGAAAATAGCCCGGGAAAAGATTAAACGGGGCTTGTTTCCCTAAACTACCATTAGCTTTATCTGGAGACTTTATGCCGGTTCAAATTTCCCCTGCAACCCTTAAAGAATGGCTCGATCAGGGGCTTAGTGTGTATCTTCTCGATGTCAGGGAAACTTGGGAAAACCAGTTTGCTGCCATTCCCAACAGCGTTTTGGTGTCCTTGGGCGAACTTACCAATAGTTTGGACGAGATAACACCCCCTAAAGATGCCAAAGTGGTGGTTTATTGCCATCATGGGGTAAGAAGCTTATCTGGAGCTGCAATCCTTGAAAATGCAGGCATAACCCCTGCATATTCCCTTGCAGGCGGCATAGAGGCATGGTCCTGTGAAATTGATCCAAATATTCCCAGATATCGCTAAACAAGGGGTTAATATGGCTTCTTTAAGTCATTTTGATGATCAGGGTGCCAGCAGAATGGTGGATACCTCTAATAAAGAGGAAACCCAGCGTCTTGCTAGGGCTAGTGCGATTGTTAAAATGGAAGAATCTACTGCAGAGTTAATACGAAATAAGGAGCTTTCCAAGGGCGATGTTTTAGAGGTGGCAAGGCTTGCGGGCATTCAGGCTGCCAAGAAAACCTGGGATCTTATCCCACTGTGCCATCCCTTGGCAATTACCGGGGTAAAACTTGATTTCTCGTTTTTTGAGAAAAACTTGCTTAGAATAACAGCAGTGGTAAAAGTATTTGGCAGAACCGGGGTTGAGATGGAAGCCCTTACTGCTGTTAGTGTTGCTGCTCTTACGGTTTATGATATGTGTAAATCTGTGGATAAAGTTATGACTATCACGGAAATCCGGTTAGATGAAAAGACTGGTGGAAAGAGCGGTTCATTTGTCAGGCAATAATGACAAACCGCATTCCGATTTTTGTGAACTGGGCCATAACATGAATGCCTCGTTAATAGCATCCACATTCTTTACTCCCGAGCGTTATGATTCGATGCTCCCCATTCGTTCCGACCTTGAACAGGTTGAGCGAATTATCTCCCGGGAACTTATTTCAAGGCATAAAGAATTCACCGATATTTTAGACCACGTAAGTCAATACAAGGGCAAAAGGCTCCGCCCAGCCCTTCTTCTTGCCACGGGTCATGCCTGTGGCTTGGTCAATGAAAGTCATTGGGTTTTAGGAGCTGCAGTCGAGTTGATTCATACCGCCTCCCTCGTTCATGATGATGTGTTAGACTCGGCTCATATGCGCAGGCATTTGCCTGCTGTTCATACCCTTTGGGGCACTAAATCTGCGATCTTGCTTGGGGATTGTCTTTTTACCAACGCCTTTCAAATGACCAGTAATCTGGAAAATAATCGTGCCTGCAAGGTTATTGGCAGAAGTGCTCACCGCATTTGCGAGGGTGAACTTTTGCAAAGCTTTCATACGGGTGACATAAATATTTCTGAAGCCACCTACCTTGATATCATTGATGGCAAAACCGCAGAAATGATTTCTGCAAGCTGTGAGCTTGGGGCCGCTTATGCGGGTGCCAGCGAACCTGTGATCGAATCGATGGCTAGTTTTGGCCGTAACCTAGGCATGGCTTTTCAAATTGCTGATGACATCCTTGATCTTGTGGGCCATGAAAATCAAACAGGCAAATCCCTTGGCACCGATCTCGACCAGAAAAAGCTTACTTTGCCACTCATATGGCTTTTGCAAAACGGAACTGAAGCAGACAAGAATAAGATTAAAAATTTACTTGAGAATGCTTCTTCCGCCCAAAGGTCGCAGGTTAAAAGTATTCTTACTGATTCTGGTGCAATTGATTATGCCAAGAACAAGGCGGAACTTTTTATTGCCTCGGGCAA
>RFZJ01000142.1 GCA_009920765.1 Planctomycetota bacterium
AGGAATCGTAAAATTAATTTTTATGATTATTATTTCGTGAATTTTTGGTTTTATGTTAAGATGAGTAATTACTTTATCCCGGTCCTCGATATTCCTTTGACAGGGGCGCAGGCATGGCAAGAAAAAAAAACTCACCCCCACAGGCTGAAAGTCTTCAAATTTCCCATGATAAAACCAAGTCAGGGGAGAATAACGATGCAAAGCATGAAAGCAACTGGACTTTTCTATCAAATCACTCACATGTGTTGATTGCTCTTTCCAAGAACCCCGGTATGGTTCTGCGCGAAGTCGCAATCCTTGTTGGCATTACCGAGAGAGCGGTCCAAAAAATCATTTCAGACCTTGAAAGAGATGAATTTATTTCCAAGAAAAAGATTGGCAGGCAGAACATCTACAGGATCAGCCAGGACAAAAAACTCAGGCATCATCTGGAATCCCATAAATCCATTGGTGACCTCATTCAACTGATCGTTAAAACCTGATGTTAATCTTTCATATCTATACGGGTTGGTTGAAAATCCGTGTTTGAATTACATTAAAAATTGGAATCAACCATTCAAGTTGACATAAACGGTAATCATGGGTTCACCGAGTTCAAACAAGAGGTTCGCTTCGAATTATTTCTTTCCCAGTTATCGGCGTCGGCATGCAAACCGTGTCGGGTACCCTGGTTTATAAATCGTTCCACGAAGATGAAATGCTCTTGCAAGGATGTCACTAGGGAGAAATCAGGGAATCCTTGACTTCGCCCCCAGGTTTGTTTGTTGCCCAATTATTTTGCCGCAGGCAGTTCCAACGCATGCCAAGAACTCCGAATAAATCCGGGGCAATTGATGGCGACCCATGTCCTCGGGATTGCTCCCAAACTTAAGGTTGCGACAATGTTCGTTCAATCAAAACCTATTGTTCAAGTAAAGAAATTTCATGCGCTTTCCCTGATCAAGTGATTTAAAAGTACTTGTTGAATTTATTTTTTAGAAACTGTGCAACAAAAAGTGGTCACACAATAATGATTTCGGCAATTGGTAAACCTGGGTAATTCCTGAGGTTTGTTGACACTCCATTTATGTGGTGCTAATAATGTGTTAGTAAAAATTTATTGGCCTCCCTGGTAAAGAATCGCATGAAAGATTGAGAAATGAAAATCCAGCCAACTGTTTGGTGCTTTGGTTTAATTAGCAAGCTGTCAATGATTACCTTGCTTATATCATGTTTGTGCAATCCCTCTGACGCTTTTGCTCTTTGTGGTCTTCAAGGGGCTGCCATAGAGGCGATGAAAATAGCAAAGGATCCTGAATCATTAAGGAAATGGAGACTTACATTAGCCCAGGGTACATCCTACTGCATTGTTTGCCATGAAAGTGGTCGGGGCCCTCGTAATGCTTATGGTAACGCAATCGATGTATTGCTGACCGGAAATGATCGTTTTGATCCTGCAAGAATGCGGGAAGCCGGCCAGAGGGTGAATGAAATACCTGCTTACCCGGTGGTAAAAAATTCCCCGACATTTGGCGACTTAATATCCCAGGGAGTTTTACCAGCATCAGGCGTAGCGAGTTCCCCGCCTATATTCAAGGATTTGGTGCCAAAACAAACCAAGTCAGTTACAGTCGAACAGGCTCGTGAGCTTGTCAAGAAAGCCCAGGCGGAATCCAGCTTTGGGATTTTGCAGCTAAGTAATATGGATACCCCCAGCCCGGAAGTGGCGGCAGAACTTTCAAAGTTTACCGGCGAAATGTTGATTCTTGGTTTCCCCTCACTATCCTCTGAATTGGCCAAGGCTTTTGTTCAAAGCAAGGTGGCAACGATTTGGCTTCATTCTGTCACATCGGTTACTCCTGAAGCTGCGGATATTATTTCAAAATTTTCGGGAAATCTGGCAATGACCGGTTTGGTGGAACTCAATTCTGTTTCATTGGCAGTAAAACTTTCCCGTCGTCTATCGGCGTTGGCATTGCCTTACATGGGTCAGGTTACTCCCGAAATAGCCGAGGCATTAAGCCAGGCTAGATATGGTCTAAACTTGGCAGGATTAAAAGATTTGTCTCCGGAGTGCCAGGAGAAGCTTGCTTCAACAGTAGGTCCTCTTTCTTTACCCAACTTGAAATCGTTGGATTCGCTTAGACTCACCTTGAAATTAGCTTTGAATACAAGCATCGTTTTGCCAAATGTTAGCCGTCTTACCGTGGAGCAAGCTCAGGCCCTTGCCGGGATTGAAAGACCGCTTTATGGTGGAATTTTACTGTCATTGGCTGCGTTTACCCCTGAAATCGCAAGTGTATTTGCAAGTAATCCCAACAAATTTCAGACAGTTGGCTTGTCATTGGCTGGGGCAGGGCCCATATCTGATGAAGCCTTGCTTAAATTGGTCAGTGCACGAATACCCCTCACATTGCAGGATGTAGAAAAATTGCCCTCCGAGTTACTTGAAGTTATCAAATTTAAGGCTGGTTATCCCGATCCCCCGCTAGTATGTGAAAAACCTTTGGGCATGAATAGTAATTGCAACCGTTGTCACAGGGCTGGGTGGCTATCAGCACTTAGCCTGCCTGGTATTAGAAATTTGGAAACCAAGCAGGAATTCGATGTGTTTTCAAGGTGCGCAGCCAGGCTTGATGGGGTCAGGTTTGTTTCCAAGGAGGCTTCATCTGCAGTCAGTGGACTTCCTGATTTTAACATCCGATTGGTGGTGTCCAGCTATGGACTCAATCTGCCTTCCCTTGAGACTTTGGACCTGGAATCAGCCAGACGACTGATGTTAAGGCGTTTCCAGGGAATTAATTTTTCCGCATTGCGAGAGATATCCACCGAGGCATTGAAATATATTGTTGGGGCATCCAGTGTCATCACATTGGGAATTTCAAACCTTACGCCGGAAGCAGCCTCTGTTTTTAAGGATATGTACAGTACATCAACTCTGGCTGGAGGAGGATCACTTTGCTTTTCAGGCTTGGCTGAAATGTCTACCGAGTCAGCCCGTGAACTTGTAAAAGCTCTCAATCGTGGCGCTGCGGTGGATGAGAATCTCAAGGTAACTTACAGTCGTTCCCCAAGGTTGTTTATTGGGGGGGAGTATGCTAATTATGCAGCAACAACCCAATCGTTTAAGTTGAGCCCTGCCGTTGCAAGGGAATTGGCAAAGTACGATGGCATGCTGGCAATCATCGGGCTTAAGGAATTATCCGTGGAAGCTGCAATGGCACTGTCTGCTTACAAAGGGCCCAGGTTGACTTTACTCGGGCCAGCATTTGAAAAGTTGCCTCCTGATGTTGCAGAGGCATTGTCCCGCACGGATTCTTTACTGGAACTGTCTTTACTTGAACTTGATTCAGTGCCCCTGGCCAAAAAATTGTTGCTCCAGCGAAACAGGGGCGCACTTCAATTCCTGGAAAAGGTCTCGGCACAGGTTATACCAGAGTTTTCTGGCTACACGGATGATTTTTTTGAATTACGCAATCTGAAAAGGCTTGATTCGCCTGAATTGGCAAAACGCTTGTTACAGAATAGGGATGGTGCTGTCCTTACTGCATTAAACTATATTTCCCCTGAAGCAGCTGAGGTCTTGCTTGCGGATTCCTCCAAACAGGTTGTCCTTTATCTACCTATGATTGATTCTGTTGAATTGGCAAAATTGCTGGCAAAGCGTGGAAAGGGAGTCAAACTATATCGACTTAGGGCAGTTACCCCTGAAGTATTGGCGATTCTCAAAAATGCCAAAGGGATTGAAACCCCTGACTTGGAAACCATTCAGGTAATATCCACTGGTTCACGTACTCCGTGATTTCAAACCCATTCTTAGTTTTTAGGAAAACTGATGGAAGTCATTAGAAATAATCATTTTTCCATGGTCATAGGATTAATGGTTATGATGAAATTATTTTTATTTATGGTTCTTTCCGTATTTGCAGATCCAGAACCTGAGACCTTGAATATAAGCAAAGGTTTGCTGGGTTACTGGAAACTGCATGGTGATTGCAAAGATCATTCAGGGAACGGCCACGATGGAATAAACCATGGAGTTGACCTCGACAAGGGCTTTTTTGATGGGAAAGGTTCATATATTGAGGTTCCAACCAAGCAAACTCTCCAGGTGGGAAAGGGTGAGTTTACAATTTCTGCTTGGATTCATACGGACAAGATTGTCGATGATACATTGGGGGATATTATTAGTTTTTATGATCCCCGACAGCGTAGGGGGATAAACTTTGGCCTTCATTCCAGTGCAGGAGGATATCAATCCAAGGGGGATGATCGTCATATTTTTTTTGGAATAGACAATGCAAGATTGAGCGAGTGGCAGGACTGTGGACGGCCAAATCCAACAAGCAATTATGTGAGTAATTCGTTGACGGTTTACAACGGTGATCTCTACGCTGGAACTATTGATGCGGGGGATGAAGCAGGCTGGTGTCATGTTTATCGTTATGCTGGTGGAAAAGAATGGATCGATTGCGGTCGTGTGGGGAACGGTCGGACAACGGGGGTGATGGCGTTGATCGTTCATCAGGGAAAGCTTTATGCAGGTACTTCCACCTATGACTGGACCAGGGTTTTTTCCGGTAAATACGATAATTGCCATGTTTACCGCTATGATGGTGGAAAAAATTGGGTTGATTGCGGGCAACCTGGGAATATGTTGCGCATCAATTGTATGGCAACGTTTGGAGGAAAATTGTATGCGGGTGGGGATCGCGGGTTACCGCCAACCGGAGAAAAACAGTGGACGGGCCGGCCCTACCAGATTTTTGTCTATGAAGGGGGGACCAGGTGGAGTGTTGCAGGAACTTTCCCGCCTGAGCCGCCCCATAGTCTTTATCCACATGCAATGGCGGTGCATGATGGCAGGCTTTATGCCGGGTATCCAAATGTATTTGCATATGATGGTCAAAAATGGGAATTCGCTGGTACTCCTTTGGGTAACACCCCAGTCGAGCTGAAGCCGCATCTTCAGGTGCATTCTCTTTCGGTGTTTCAAGGAAATTTAATAGCAGGCATGTGGCCCGAGGCCCGTGTGGTGCAATACGAGAAGGGTACGAAGTGGTCCGACCGGGGGCACCTTGGGGATGGAACCGAAATAAATGCATTATGCGTTTACAATGGAAAACTTTATGCTGGCGCCATTCCCCGGGGTGAAGTATCAAGGTTGGATGATCCTGCCGGATGGACATCACTTCGAAAGTTCTTTTCTCCCAAGGGTTGGGAGCCCGGCCCACCAACAGCGCCAGTAAGGTCGGAAATCAACAATTGGACCAGGGTAACAAGTCTTACCATTTTTCAGGGGCGTTTGTTTGCGAGTATTGGTAGCTGCACCAGTTCCGTGCTTGATGCACCAGCGGGCATAAGGGGAAGTGTTCATAGCTTCATGGCCGGGCAATCCATCACTCACGACAAAGACCTGGGGCCCGGATGGAATCATATCACGGCGGTCAGAAAAGCTGGTGAGTTGAGGCTTTATGTGAATGGTAAATTATCATCCAGGTCTGCTCCTTTTGATACAGATGATTATGACCTTACGGTAAGGGTGCCATTGAAAATAGGTTTTGGAGAACATGACTATTTCTCGGGTCGCATACGCGCGGTAAGGCTTTACAGCCTGGCACTTGCGGATCGCGAAATTGGGATTTTGCAGGGGATCGATCGTCCTTGAGAACTGTTGGGAGAAGCATTGGGGTTTTTAAAAATCAAAACCCAATCCTTTCCCTTACCCATGACAGCAATGCCTTGCTGCTGGCCCCCACGAATGAGCGGGGCACCACCCTTGCGCGGATGCTCTGGGCCGAGTAGCGCAGATCACCCACTCAGATTTTTGCAGGCACACTCAAACGGTGAAAGCTTTTTATCTTTGCTGGGAATCAAACAGTTCCAAGATTACCTTGTTATTTTCCTTGCAACATTCATCGCCGTTATGCCAAGACCATCTTTCCATTCCGGGTCAGCCCCGCATTAGGCAATGCAACAATAATTTCAGTTGAAGCACCATGTTTAACAGGGTGCTTCAGCCATTAAGAGAAGTGCTTGACACTCAGGGCCAAAGAGGCAGCGCCCCCTGCCTCTTTTTTTAGCCATCAGGGACTTGTTCTTTCCTTGCTTCGTTCAATTTCATTTGTTTTTGAGCACCGCAATTTCATCAGAGTGCCTGGAATCAAAACTTGCCCAGAAAGGGGGCAGTCTAGACTTTATTGATATATTGGGTGGGTTATTGCTGGGATTTTTCTGCATCTTCAGCAGAAATGGAAACGACCTTGCCTTTGATCCAAACAATAATCGGCGTATTAGTTTGGCGTGCTATTTCGATTACTTTGCGTGAAGCCTGTTTGAAAGCAGCCTCCACATCTTTTGTCATCGATTCCGCTGAAGGCTTTCGGCGAATCATTTTTATTCCTGGTGTCCTGAAGCAATAATTTTATAAAGCTTGTTATCAACTAATTCCATAGTACCGGTTATCTTCAAAGCAATCAACCGGGGTGTTATTTGAGAGGCGTCGAAAAGCAGCCAATTGTCTGCCAAGGGTTGATATAAATCAAAAAAATTACGCAAGCCTGAATCAAATCTTCTGCGAATATCCCCTTCAGGAATATTATGCCCGCCTTGAAGAACACGACTTGCAACACGATTTACAGCTAGATTGGCATCGGGCAGCCATAGAAAAATCAAAACAATCCGATAACCCAGGGATTTCATTCGGGATAATTGCTTGGCATGATTTCGTCCTGCTAATGTTGTTTCAAATCCAAAATCAATACCTGCCTGAGTTAGTTCACTAATGCGGGTAAGAAGAATTCGGCCTGCACGAACATTTTCCCTTTCCGGGGCAAATGGGTTTAAACCCGCAGCTATTAAATCGGCATTCAAAAATTCCAAACACTTTGCAAACTTAGGCAAATATTCTTTTGCAAAAGTAGTCTTACCTGATCCATTGGGGCCTGCTATTACATATACATTTGGTCTATCGGCCTTTTTATTTTGCGACATTTTCTAAGGATCACTCTGCTATCTGTTATCAGGAAAATTAGTTTCCCAGTATGGTGGTTTTACCCTTATTTGAAATTAATGCAACTTTTAATCTAGTGGATCAGATTTTCGATTTATTTTCGATCAAGAAGTTCGATTTCATGTAAGAAATTTTGGTCTGTTTTTCTTGCAAAAGAAACGGGTGATTCTCGACGATATGAAAAATAAGCAGCAGCCATCTTGGACAGGTCAGTATGCAAAACCCTAAGTTCAATATGGTTTGGGGCGGATCCAGAGCAGACTCCAGTAATCCTAGATCCCAGTACCGCTCTCCCCACCGTAACCTGCAATTTGATCACCATGGATATCTGGGGATTCTTCGGGAATTAAGAGCGCGGGTGAAATTGTCAATTTGCCAATTGTTTGAGAGAGCTTCCGAGAAAAAGCAATTGAAAGCTTTAGTCTTTAAAAGCAAATTGGATGTGGAAACTGAATGCTTAAATGAAATATGCAATACCTTGCACAAATTTCTTATGCCTTTGGTGGTCTCGATTTCAAACCAAATAAAGTTCATCCAAAATTGGGTTCAACCTGGGATTTGGAAAGTAAACCAGATTGAGCTAACCTAATTTTTATTGATGCTAGCTTAAATCACTTTTCGTATGAAGGTTGGTTGCCCCAATAGATTGCCAAGGAGCTTGGTTGTGGCAGGGATACTATTACTACAGCATTCAATAACTGGTTTTCTTCAGGCTATTGCAAGTGCCTGATGGAAGAATAGGGCGAAAACCTCTTGAGTGGAGGTATTCCGGAAAGAAAAGTGCTTGATACTTGGAGGCAAAAAGGCAGCGCCCCCTGCCTCTTTTTTTTAGCTATCAGGGATTAATTCTCTCCTTGTTTGAATACACTTTTGTTGTGGACACCACTAACATGTATTCAAACAACCATAAGAATTAGATTTTTGCCTGGTATTTAAGGGGAAGCACAATCAATTGCTTGAACTAGGGTATTGGTAAAAGATATGCCTTGGGCGGGGTAGGGCTCTTCTTTTTGCTTTTATCATTCAAAAACAAGCGACCCATGGAACGCAGTCCATAAGCTTAAAGCCATTCATCAATCCAATCCAAGATGTGTTTTGTTTACGAGTCATTCCGTTACTTTGATTCTTCATTCCTTTTCCGTATTTTGTTCGCACCAGGTTTTCCAGATTTGGTGGAAGTGCTTTTCCATTTCCCGCACAAAGCGGGGGGAATCCATCAAGGGGGAGTTTTTCATCTCATCACGGAGGTTTTGGCGGATGGTAGAAAGTTTCCTAGGGTTGGATGCAAGATCTTGAGCCACCCTGACATAATCCTCAAGGTTGTGCCCGACCCATTCGGGATGGCCCAGTGTGCTGAGAATGCTAAGCCCGCCACGACCTACCGGCCGGTCACCTGCCAATGTTACAACAGGAACGCCCATCCATAATGCATCGAAGGTTGTCGTGCCTCCAGCGAAAGGGAAGGGATCCAGAGCAATGTCTATATTGTGGTAGCTTCGAATATAATCTGGGCCATTCTGGTAGCCGATGATGGTGATCCTATCGGATGATACACCGTGGCTAGCGAAGAATTGTAGAACCTCATTGCGTATGCGGGATTCCTTCATGTGTAAAAGCAGGCGGGAGCCGGGCACGCCTGCAACAATTTTGGCCCATGTTTCACGTGTTTTTAGGTTGACCTTTACGAAGTTGTTCAAGCTGCCGAAGGTGATGAAACCGTTTTTGATGCATGGCGGGGGCTCTACCTCGGGC
>RFZJ01000143.1 GCA_009920765.1 Planctomycetota bacterium
AGGGCAATGATGCAAAAGATTAAATTCATGATAAATCTCATGGTCAGCCAATATTGGTATGTACCAGACTAGTTGACCATGAAAATCATAGGAAAGGCAAGGAGAAATACTTTTAGGCAAACCAAGTAGGGAGTTCGCCTGCGGGCGGAAGATCAAGCACGGTGACCGCCCGAATTTGCGGATGACTAGAAACTTCTTTAAGCACAGATTCGGGTGGTCGGGCATCGAGGTTTAGTACAGCAATGGCTTCGCCACCTTGATTCTGCCTGCCTACATTCATCTGGGCAATGTTCACGCCATTCTTGCCACAAATCGTGCCGATATGCCCGATCAAGCCGGGTACATCCTTGTGGGTGAAGATGAGCAAAACCCCGTCCATATGTGCATCTAATCGGTGCGAACCAAATTGCACCAAGCGCAGGTATTGGTTGCCGAAAAGTGTTCCTGCAATGGTGATGGTTTCTTTGTCGCTTTGAATCGAAACTTTGATCAGGGAGCTGAAGTCACCTTTTTCCATGGAAGCCTGTTCAACAACCTCAACGCCCCGCTCGCTGGCGAGCATGCGTGCGTTGACGATATTCACCTGCTGTTCCATGCCTCGTTCCAAAAGCCCTGCAGCAAAAGCGCTTGTGACTAGGCGGGTGGATCGTTTTGCTATTTCGCCCCGATAAAGAATCTCAGCCCGTTGGATTGATCCTTTGTTGAGTTGGGCTGCCATAAGACCAAGACGGTGTGCTAGATCAACGAAGGGTCGCATTTCTTCCATCTCAGCCCGATCCATTGCGCCCATGTTCACTGCAAAGCGAACCATTCCCTTGCATAAGAAGTCGACCAGTAGTTGTGCGGATTCTTTTGCAACCAGCAATTGTGCTTCAGCAGTTGCAGCACCAAGGTGGGGTGTTATTACCACATTGGGCATCTTAAGAAATGCGTGATCAGGAGTGATTGGCTCTTCGACGAAAACATCGAAAGCAGCGCCCGCTAGATGGCCCGAATTTATACCATCGATCACAGCTTGCTCGTTAATGATGCCGCCACGTGCGCAGTTGATCACCCGGGCACCCTTGGGCAATAGCGCAACCTGCTTGGCGCCTATCATATCCTTGGTTTGCTCGGTAAGCGGGGTATGAACAGTGATGAAATCGCACTTGGGAAGTATTTCGTCAACGGAAGCAAAAGCTTCTATTCCAAGCTGGGCAGCTGCGGAAGGTGCAAGCACTGGGTCATAACCAACCACTTTCATATCCAACCCATTGGCCGCTCTGCGTGCTACTTCCCGGCCTATCCTGCCAAGCCCTAATACGCCCAAAGTTTTGCCTGTAAGTTGGCAGCCCAGAAACTTGCTTTTCTCCCATTTCCCTGCCCTCATGCTTGCATCTGCCGCAGGCACATGCCTTGCCATGGACATTAACAAACTAATGGTGTGTTCTGCGGTGCTGAAAGTGTTGGCATCGGGCGTATTCATGACAACAATACCCTTGCGGGTTGCTGCTGCGACATCGATGTTATCAACACCAACACCACCCCGGACAATAACTTTAAGTTTGCCAGGATTTTCGATCAGGTCTGCGGTGATGCGGGTCCCACTTCGCACAACCACACCGTCGGCAAGTCGAAGGGCTGCTTTGAGTTCTTCGCCCTTCAAGCCCGGCCTTTCATCGAGTTCGATGCCTGCATTGCGCAGGATTTCCAAGCCCGGAAGTTCCATCTTGTCGCTGATCAATACTCTTGGCATAACAATCTCCAGTTCCTAGGCTTTTGCCTTGATTCCCGAGGTGAGTGATTTCTGCGCTGCTGCAATCCCTGCGCCCGGTTCCAGCTTGTGCCCCATTTCAACCAATACCATCTCGATTGCACTTACTGCGGTAAGAACATCGAACATATCCATGTAGCCCATGTGGGCAACTCGGATTATCTTACCTTTTAACGTGTCTTGGCCACCCGCAACCTTTACTCCATACCCTTTTTCAAGCTTGGTCAGGATTTCAGTACCATCGATTCCTTCAGGAACCCATGCAACGGTAAGTCCATCAACTGGGTCTTCTGCAAGAAGTTTTAGATTCATTGCGCTAAGACCTGCTCTGCAAGCCTTGCCCATTCTTGCGTGGCGAGCCCAGGTGTTTTCAATGCCTTCTGCACGCAGCATTTTCAAACTATGGCGCAAAGCTTTCACCAAAGTATTGGCGGGGGTAAAAGGGGTATCGTTATTCTTAAGGTTGTCACGATACTTTTTTAAATCAAAGTAGAAGGATTTTTGCTGGGTGTTGGCATCAATCAGTTTCCAGGCTTTATCGGATACGGAAACGAATGCCAGGCCTGCTGGAAGCATTAAAGCTTTTTGCGAACCTGTCACGCACATATCGACGCCCCATTCATCGGTACGGCATTCCATTACACCAAGTCCGCTGATCGCATCCACGATCAAGATCTGTGGCTTATCTTTAAGGATGGCGCCAAACCCCTTGATATCGTTGCGGGCGCCCGTTGCTGTTTCACTGAGTGTGCAGCAAACAATCTTGGCATCCGGATGTTCCTTGAGCGCTGCTTCAAGCTGGGCGGGAGAAACGGATTTCCCATAGGGAACGGTGATTTCAATGGGGATCAGGCCAAATGCCTTGCTGATATTGCGCCATCGTTCACCCCAGCGACCAGAAATAAGGCAGATGGCTTTTGAGCCTGGAGCTGCGGTGCTGGTGATTGCAGCTTCCATTGCACCTGTGCCCGAACAGGTCAGGGGTAGGACAAGATTTTTGGTGCAGTAGACATATTTTAAATCTTCAAGAACTTCTGCAAGAATTGCGCGGAATTGCCCGGAACGATGAAAAGTGACTGGCTTGGCAAGCTCCAAGAGGGTTTCTTCTGGAACTGGGGTTGGTCCGGGGGTCATTAATCGTTGCTTTAACATGCCTGTTCTCCTGATAATAGCCTCGCATTACATCCAAAGAATAGATTAGGAATCATGCCAATTTCTTCCAATGAAATATTGGATGTTCTCGTCTTAATAACCGTTGGTCAATTATCAGGCTTAACTGATTTAAATCGAATTAACGTAAAGACTTCCGCTGTAATTGGCAGCTTAAAGGAAGGTTCTTTCGGAAGAAAAAAGCAAAGGGTCTTTGATTTTTCCTCCGTTGATTGAAGGTGAGAAATCCTAGGGAATATAGGCCCTCGCCGATTATTCGTATTAGTTGTCATTAAATTCCTTGCAGATTGCCAATTTTTGCTGGAATTGGCATTTGACCTGCTTTAGCTTGGTTGTGATGTAAGTGGATTTCCCCCACCAGTTTTTAATTCATTTGAGGTCACACCAATGCGTAAGTATCTAGCGACTGCACTATTTGCAGTACTTCCTCTCGGTTTTTTTCTAGCCAATGGCTCGTCGGAGGCATCCGCCCGCGACCGGGGCTTTTTGAGTAACTTGTTTTCCAAGCGCAAGGCTACGGAATGCGAAGCTCCATGTGTGGAAACTGCAAAAGCAGCTCCTGCAAAAGTTCAAGAGCCTAAAAAAGAAGCTCCGAAGCCTGAAGTAAAACCAGAGCCTAAAAAAGAAGCTCCGAAGCCTGAAGTAAAACCAGAGCCTAAAAAAGAAGCTCCGAAGCCTGAAGAAAAAAAAGAAACTCCGAAATCTGAACCAAAAAAAGAAGTGGCTAAGGCAGAACCTAAAAAAGAAGCTCCCAAGGATGAACCTAAAAAAACTGCATCCTCCAGTTCTTCCACTCCTCCCCCTGGATTTGTCAATCTTTTTAATGGCAAAGATTTCAGCAACTGGTGGGGGTTTGGTACCTCTGATCCACGCAAGTTCAAAGCACTTCCCCCCGCTGAACAAGCCAAGATCAAAGAAGCCAACATGAAGGATATCCTGGCCCATTGGAAAGTCGAAGGCAATGAAATCGTCAACGATGGTAAGGGTCTTTATCTTACCACCGAAAAAGAATTCGCAGATTATGAACTTCACCTTGAATACAAGATGCTGCCCAAGGGCGATAGCGGTATCTATTTAAAGTACACTCCACAGGTTCAGATCTGGGATTATACGGATAAGGATAAATTCAAGATCGGCGCAGACAAGGGGTCTGGTGGTCTTTGGAACAATTCCGCAGGTGCCCCAGGCAAAGATCCTCTTGTTCTTGCTGACAAGCCTTTTGGAGAATGGAACAAGTTCCGTATCATCCAAGTGGGCGCTCGCACCACCGTTTACCTCAACGACAAACTTGTTGTAGATAATGCCATCCTTGAAAATTATTTCGATCGCAAGATGCCACTCCTTCAAAAAGGTGCAATTCAACTGCAAACCCATGGCAGCGAAATCCGCTGGAAGAATATCTTCATCAAGGAACTTTCCCCCGAGGAAGCCAACAAGCACCTTGCGAGCAAATCCAATTCTGGTTTTGAAAGTATTTTTGATGGCACTTCACTCAAGGGCTGGACTGGTTCGATTGATAACTATGAAGTTGTAGATAATTCCATACAGTGTAAAAAAGGCAAGGGTGGCGTTCTTTACACTGAAAAGAAATACAGCGACTTTGTCGTTCGACTTGAATTTCTCGTTCCCCCAGGTGGTAATAATGGCCTTGCCATCCGTTACCCAGGTGGCAACAAGGATTCCGCCTATATCGGCATGACTGAACTTCAGGTGCTCGATAGCGAAGATCCACGATACGCAAAGCTTGATCCCCGCCAGTACCATGGCAGCTCTTACGGCATGGCTGCTGCACATCGTGGTTACCTACGCGCTCCCAATACTTGGAACTATCAAGAAGTTACCGTCAAGGGTTCCACCATCAAGGTTGAACTTAATGGGAATATCATTCTTGATACAGATCTTTCGAAGATCACCGAATATATGGCAAAGAGCCCACACCCCGGCAAGGATTTGAAGGAAGGTCACTTTGGCTTTGCTGGCCATAGCGACCCTGTCAGGTTCCGAAACCTGCAGATCAAGCCGATTGTTGCCAAGTAAATTTGATCCGTTTAATCCGAAGCCGTCATGCGTAACATCGCCTGACGGCTTTTTTTATGCTCTATTTTTTCAACTATCCACACTCATCAACTTTTTGAAGGTTATAATCATTTCAAGCGTTGTAATTTGACTTTTATGGAATTCTTAGACATGCCTTCGTTTAAAGTTCATAAATCTAAATTGCGAAACGCTTTTACTCTCATCGAACTTCTCGTTGTAATTGCAATCATTGGGATCTTGATTGGCTTGCTTCTTCCCGCAGTGCAAAAAGTCAGGGAATCTGCTGCAATGGTTCAATGCCTGGCTAATGGCAGACAAATTTCATTGGCAATTGCGAGCTTTCATTCGGTAAATAGCAAGCTGCCCAGTTACCATGGTACTTTTCCCACACTCGACCCCGCAACGGGGGGCACCAATGTGCAAAACTCCGGTGTGTTTGGCAGTTGGATTGTTCATTTACTTCCTTATATCGAACAGGATAATTTGTACAAACAGATTGCAGAGGATATAACTGCAAATACAAATAATCGTGCTTCCTCGATAAATTCCAACACTTGTGGTAAATCCGTTTGGGTACCAGCTCATTATACTGATAGGCCGATGCCCCCCACTGGCGCAATAGTAAAAACGCTTGATCCAGGAACCAACCAATGGAACCCACCCTGTGCTGTTCAAGATATTAGTGCTGCTTCCGCAGTAGGCATCTGGAATCCCAAAATTCGTACGAAAACAATACCTCTCCTTCGCTGTCCTTCCGATCCCAGCCTTCCTTTGAATTCTTTATCTGCAGATGGTTGGGCCACCACCAATTATCTCGCTAACTGGAATATTATGGCGGCCTCAAAAGGAGATGCTACTGCTCCTTTTGGCCTTTGGAGCCAAAATAATCTTGGATTCTTTTCTCCCCCTGTTTCTTTTTCCACTATTTCTGATGGTCTTTCCAATACCATTCTCGCTGCAGAAGGCTTCGCTCTTTGCGATGGAAGAAGCCGTGTCGCTTTCTATGCCGCCAACCGTCATAACCTTGGAATTACCGAGGGCGGCCGTATTGTTGTTCCCGAACAAGTGATGGAAATTCCCAACGGCGATTACGATGGGCCCAACGGTGTTCCCAATACCATGATGTTTCAAGTCAAACCCTTTGCAGGGTCTTCCGATGCAAATCCAGATAATCAAGATTGTTGTCATCGCTGGCGAGCTCAAACCCCACACCAAGCCATGAATATTTTCATGGCAGATGGCAGCTCCCGCAAATTAACCAAAGATACTTCCATTTATATCTGGGCTCTTCTTCTTCTTCCTGCAGATGGTAAAGTTACTCCCGGCTTTTAATTTCATTTCTAAACCACCTCCACCCTTTTCGTATACACTCTCTTTTACTTTCATTCTTTTTTGTCTTAATCCCCGCTTTTATCAATGCCTTCAAGCTCACCCGCTGCGCTGGGGGCTTGTTGCTGTTTTATTTTTGGATTCCTGCATTATTAAGGAGAATGCCCGAGAGACGCTCTGGATAAATAAATATTAATTTTTTGGCATCTTTTGCCATTCCATTCCATTGTATTTACATCATAGGTTTTTGAACAATTTTGATTTTGCTTATGTTTTTGATTGAATTTGACCTGTTTGAATCGAAAAGCTTTTAGGAAATACAGCGATGAAAATATTTGCAAAAGCTTTTAGGTGAACTTGGTTCAAGCCGGTTTTAAATTCGAATCCCTATCGCCAATGAACCGCATAACACCATGCGGCTTGTAACTTAACCAGGAGAGATTTAAATGGGATGGGCAAGTCACAAAGTTGAATTGTATCGGCATGGAAAAATCCCCAACTGGCTGGAATTGAGAATGTTGGAGCATGCCAACCCATTGCATTTTGTAATGGCGGTTTTCGCAATTGTTGGATTAGTCCATGGATTATGGACTCATGATTGGTGGTTGATCATTGGTTCAATTGTTTTGTCTCTCATGGGGCATGCATACAGTTGGTACTGGAAACCCTAGCGGGTATTTAGCATGAGAAGTTTTTAATTGATCTCAGACTGTAGCGGTTTTTTTAATCTTACCAAGGGAAATTAAAATGAAGAAATACCTGTTGTTTTCGGTTGGTTTGATACTGATCACAGCCTTGATTCCCAACATGTTTTTCAAGCTTGCTAATGGGGATCCTCAGGAGGCATCAGCAATACCCCGGGAGTTGACATCTTACAGCAAGGTGGTGAAAAAAGTCATGCCAGCAGTGGTTAGTATCGAGTCGAAAAGTAAAGCCGTTACGAAAGAGCGGGGGTTTCTTCCACGCAGATTTTTTCCTATCCCGGAGATACCCGAAGATTTTCGCAAATTTTTCGGGCAGTTCCCCGATCAATTTGATTTCGGAGATGAATTTTCGCCTATGCTTGGTTTTGCATCTGGTTTCGTAATTGATCCTTCTGGAATTATTTTAACCAATAATCATGTGGTGAAAGGTGCTGATAAAGTTATCGTCGAATTTCAGGATGGGCGCAAATTTACTGCAAAGGAAATCCGTAGTGATCCCAAGACAGACCTAGCAATCTTAATCATAGATGGAAATAATTTTCCCTCACTTAAAATGGGGAATAGTAACAAGATTGAGATTGGAGATCGAGTGCTCGCAATAGGTGCGCCTTTTGGTTTGATAGGATCGGTAACTGCTGGAATCATCAGCGGTAAAGGTCGCAACCTGCAAATGAACATGTATGAGGAGTTTATTCAAACGGATGCTGCAATCAATCCTGGCAACAGTGGGGGGCCTCTGGTCGATTTGGAAGGAAATGTTATCGGTGTTAACACCGCAATTAAAACCCGCACTGGTGGCTGGCAGGGCGTTGGCTTGGCGATTGCAAGCGATCTGGTTGAAAAGTATGGCCACAATTACATAAGGACGGCAAGGTCAAGCGGGGATTCCTTGGAATTCAAGTTGCCAAACTTGATCCAGATGTTGCAAGCTGTCTGGGTGTTCCAAAAAATCAGGGTGTTTTAATCAGCAAGGTTTTTGAAAATACACCCGCATTTAAAGCAGGCTTGAAAGATGGCGATGTCCTCATTTCAATCCAAGGTAAAAAGGTAAGGGATGGACAGCAGGTACAGCATATTGTGACTGGTCTTTTGG
>RFZJ01000144.1 GCA_009920765.1 Planctomycetota bacterium
TTGGGACAAATCTGCTGCACCACATCCAAGGATGATTTGCTGCTACATCCCCAATGGTGTGAACATTATTGAATGGGTTCCAGCAACCTCAGGCGATAAGTACACTTTTTCACCCACATTGGAAGTGATGAAAGAGCACCGTGCAGATTTCACCGTGCTTTCTGGAATGGGCCATCCCAATAGCCAGGGCGGGCATAGTGGCGCAGATACTTGGCTTACCGCTGCCAACCTTAAATCCAAGCCCGGTGCTGATTACTCAAACTCTATTTCTGCAGACCAACTCGCTGCAGAGCTGCACGGCAAGCAAACTCGTTTTCCTTCGCTTCAACTATCCGATATGTCTGGCACTGGTGGCTCTGGCCATAGTCATACCCTTTCCTTTGATATCAATGGTTCGCCACTTCCTGCGGAAAATTCCCCCCGCAGGCTCTTCGAACGGCTCTTCGTTCCAGATTCCGCGGGCGATCGTGCTGCAACACTGAAACGCTATGCAGAACGCAAATCCATCTTGGATGATATTGCTTCTGAATCCAAGGCCCTTGATAAAAACCTTGGTGCCAATGATCGCCGTAAACTTGATGAGTATCTTTCGAGTGTTAGGCAGACAGAAAAGCAAGTCGGCAGACTTCAAGGCTGGGTTGATGTTCCGAAACCCAATGTTCCTGAAACCGGGCTTCAGCTTGGCAGCTTGCCGGGCAACGCCCACGATAGGCCCATGTGGCTTGATGTCATGCTTGAAGTTGCCTATCTGACTTTTATCACCGATACAACCAGGGTCATCACTTTTGAATGGTCGAGAGAAGCGGGCGGATATGGTGGCGGGGGCGAAAACCATCACGAACTTTCCCATCACGGCGGCGATGCAGGCATGCTTTCCAAGCTTGCCACCATTGATAAGTTTCATCTTTCTCGCCTAGCTCGCTTTATGGGCATGCTTAAATCCACTACAGAAGCGGATTCCAACATGCTTGATCGCACCATGATTCTTTATGGCTCGGGTATGAATTCCGGTAAGGGTGGTGAACATTCACCCAAGAATCTTCCGACCTTGATGGCGGGGGGCGCGAAGCTTGGATTCAAGCATGGCAGACATCTTGCGTTTGATTCGGACAAGCACCCGCCTTTGTCGAATGTATTGCTGACCATGCTGCAAAAGATGGGCGTTGAAACTTCGAAATTCGCAGACGCCACGGGCATCCTCACCGGCTTGGTTTAATCTCCCGTAACCCTAAGACTTCTTCTTCCCTTTACCCTTTTCATCGGGGATTTTGGAAAGGTCTATCTTCAACGGTAGGGGCTTTTCTGATTTTAATTCCTGCTTATCTGCCCAGTTTCCCTGTGATGTTTTCAGCTTCGTAAGCATTGCATTAAGCCTAGTTTTTTGGCTTTCATCATTTGCGAGATCTTTCATTTCATCCGGGTCGTTTTGCAGATCGAACAACTGGGTTTTGTTGACTGCGATGTTGACTATTAATTTGTAATGGCCATCATTCAAGCCCCGCATCAGGCCGCGGTAGGCGCTGAAAATTTCTTCGCGATGTGTTTGTGTGGTTCCTTTAAGAACAGGCCATAAACTTTTGCCTTCCACACCTGCGGGGATTTTTGCACCTGCTGCCTCGCAGAATGTTGGGAACAAATCAAAGGTGTAGCACATCGCCTGGCTGCGTTTGTTCTTTTCGATTCCCGGGCCCGAAATCACCAAAGGTATTTTCACTGAATGTTCGTATACATTCTGTTTGCCCATCAAGCCATGGCTGCCGATGGCCAAGCCGTTATCTGCGGAAAAAATGATGATGGTGTTTTCAAACCTGCCCGAGTCTTTAAGCGCTTTGATGACCCTGCCAATTTGTTCGTCTTCGTGGGTGATGATGGCATAGTATTCTGCGAGGTGTTTTTGGACTGCGCTTTTACTGCGGGGCCATTTCTCTAATCGTTCATCACGGATCACCAGTTCACCATTATTGAAGGGGTGTTCGGGCAGATAGTTTGCAGGAAGGGGGATATCTTTTGGGTTATACATGTCGACGAATTTTTTGGGTGCCTGCCTGGGGTCGTGTGGGGATTTGAATGCGATGTAAGCTGCAAAAGGTTTATCTTTGGGGGTCTTTTGCAGGAAGTCGATGGCTTCGTTGGCAAAGGTTTCGCTGCAATGTTCATTGGGGCTTTTGAGGTTGATCATTTTTCCTTCGGTACCTACATCGGAGACTGGGGTGTTGAACTGCCCGCTCATGCCTCCGAGATAAATGCTCTTGGCTTTGGGAAACGAAGCTGCAAGGGCTGGCTGGCCATTGTGCCATTTGCCGGTTGCAAAGGTTTCATACCCTGCATCTCGTAGAACCATGGGCCAGGTTGTAACACTTTTTAACTGTTCTGAAATTCTGAATAATGATTTGCCTGAAAGCATCATGGCACGTGATGGGACGCAAACCGCGCCTTGGGATCCGCCCATGATATAGGCTCGTTCAAATGCGGTGCCTTCCTTGACTAATTGATCGATGTTTGGCGTGATGATGGTCTTGTTGCCAAGGGCGTTGATGGTGTCTGCTCGTTGATCATCTGCGAAGAAGAAAAGAATATTTGGCTTGGTGGTTTTGGTTTCCTGACCCGCCAATAAAAGAGCAACCAGCAAGGATAAAAAAGCATTCATGAAAAGATCCTTTAGAGAAGTTCACTAGATCCTAGCTTGAAATTATAACCTTTTTGTTTGTTAGAAGACATATTTTTACTGCGCAGTAAGTTCTGTAATTCAAAGATATCTTGTGATAGCATAGGGTTTCTTTCCTGTTGGTCTTTTAGGAAACAATCATGAAAACTTTTGCAATCGTTTGTTTAGGTGCGTGCGTCTTGGGTGGATCTTCCCTGCATGCTCAGGAAAGCGAGAAGCTATTGCTACGCTTGCAGCCCTTCGCTCAGCCCTCCAAGGAATATGCAGGTGATATGGGGAAGTATAAATCGATGCTTGAAGGGGTGAAGACAAAGGAAGATTGGGAAAAGCGCAGGCAGGAAATCAGAAAAAGTTGGAACGATGCGCTGGGGCATTGGCCCGCAATTATTGAGCAACCAAAAATTGAGTATCTTGAAAAAGAGATGCGTGAAAAAGTGTTGCAGCATCATATTCGTATCGAGGTCGCACCGGGGAAAAAAACCGAGGATGCCTACCTTCTCATTCCTGAAGGCAAGGGGCCTTTTCCTGCAGTTGTTGTCGTCTTTTATGAATCACTTACTGGAATAGGAAGAAAAGGCGAAATGCGCGATTTCGCATGGCAACTGGCGAAGCGGGGCTTTGTCACCCTTTCGTTGGGCAGCGACCCCAACAGCTATTATCCCTCCCGCGATGATGTCAAGCTTCAGCCCTTGACCTACCATGGTTATGTTGCAGCAAATGGGTATCACGTGTTGGCTTCCCTCCCCGAGGTGGATGCAAGATTGATCGGTTTGACAGGCCATAGTTATGGTGGCAAGTGGGCTTTATTTGGGTCTTGTTTGTACGACAAGTTTGCAGCAACTGCCTGGTCTGATCCCGGGATTGTGTTTGATGAAAAAAGATCGAATGTGAATTACTGGGAGCCTTGGTACCTTGGTTATGAAAAAGGTGTAAGTCGTAAGCCTGGGATTATCAAGCCTGATAACCCACGCACTGGCCCTTACAAAACCTTGGTTGAAACGGGGCATGATTTGCATGAACTGCATGCATTGCTTGCGCCTAGGCCGGTCTTGGTTTCGGGGGGTGCGGAAGATCCCCCAATGCGTTGGCAGGCGCTTAATCATCTGGTTGCGGTCAACAAATTCCTGGGTTATGAGGGCAGGGTGTTCATGTCGAACCGGCCCGGCCATTCGCCCACCGTAGAATCTAATGAAGTGCTTTACGACTTCTTTGCCTACTGGCTTAAGCATAAAAAAGTGCTTGATAAATAATCACCCACATAACTTTAAAGAGTGATTGCATGAGATTAATATTTCTATTGTTGATTGGATTGTTTGTAATCGTGCCACTTGCTTTAGCCCAGTCTGGTGTGATGAAGAAAGAGGTGCTTTATAATGGCATCGAGCTTTCATCGCCTTGGCCTCCGCAGCGTACTGCAAAAGAGATGAAATCTCTTGAGCCGATGGTGGTGCCTTATTTGAAAAATGGCCCCCGAGTTATTCCGATTGATCTGGGCAGGCAGTTGTTTGTTGATGATTTTTTGATTGAATCAACGGATTTAAAGAGACGGTTCCATCAACCCAAGTATCATGAAAAGTCGCCTGTATTAAAACCAGAGATGGCATGGGAGAAAAGTAAAACCGCAGCATTTGCAGCGCCTTTTAGCGATGGGGTCTGGTTTGATCCCAGGCAGAAGATGTTCATGATGTGGTATCGGTCTGCAACCGGGAGAACCTGCCTGGCTTTATCTCAGGATGGGGTGGAATGGAAGCGCCCGGAACTTGATCTGGAGCCTGCAAGTAATGTGGTTTTGAAATCGAACCGTGATGCAGCGACTGTGGTGGTTGATCATCAGGCGGATGATGAGAAAGAACGTTTCAAGTTGTTTGAAGCACGTACGAAAAAGTCGCCTTACCATATTGCGTTACGGGTTTCTGCAGATGGTAGAAAATGGTCTGATGAGGTGAAAGTATCGGGGCCTTCATGGGATCGTTCCACGATCTTTTACAATCCCTTTCGCAGTTTGTGGGTTGCAAGTATTCGTGGGCATGATCATGTTGGGCAGGAAGGAGTGCATAGGCTTCGCTGCTATCGCGAAGCCAGGGATGCACGCGATGTACTTGGTTGGACGCAGCACACCGATTTGGTTGCCAAGGGCGATTATATTCCGGGTGATCTGCAACCTTGGGTTGCTGCAGACAAACTCGACCCCCGCAATCCTGATCCCCGATTCAAACATATTGAGCCCCAGCTTTATAACTTAGATGTGTTTCCTTATGAAAGCTTGCTGGTGGGTTTGTTTACCATTTGGCAGGGGCCTGATAATGAAACCTGCCAGGCGTTGGGGATTCACAAACGAAACGAAGTGCTGGTGGGATTCAGCAGGGATGGTTTCCATTGGGATCGGAGCAATCGCGAGCGTTTTCTTGGTGTAAGTGAAGACCCAAAGGCTTGGAATGCAGGTAATGTGCAGTCAGTGGGTGGGGGTTGCCTGGTGGTTGGGGATAAGCTTTATTTTTATTGTTCCGGGCGTACGATGCAGCCTGCTGATTCGGGTGCAACAGGGCTTGCAACCATGCGAAGGGATGGCTTTGCCTCGATGGATTCCGGGGATGCTCAAGGATACCTTACCACCAAGCTGTTGAAGTTTTCGGGAGCGAATCTTTTTGTGAATCTTGAATCGCAACAGGGTGGGCTTGAGGTTGAAGTTATGGATGAGCAGGGGAAAGTGATTGAAGGTTTTAGCAGGGATAATTGTCTGCCTTTGGTGGGGGATAGTGCGAAGATGATGGTTGGTTGGCGGGGGGGAAAGGATTTATCCAGCCTGGCTGGAAAGCCCTTGCGCTTGCGCTTTTATTTGACGAAGGGTTCGCTTTATTCTTTCTGGGTTGGTGATGCGAAGGGTGCGAGTAATGGCTATGTGGGTGCGGGCGGCCCGGGGTTTTTGAGCAATCAAGATAAGTAGGGTTTCTAGAATCATAAGTCTTTGCAATCAAAAGGTGTGGCAAATGAAAAAGTCTAGTTTGCTTGGTGCTGGAATGATGATTGTTATTGCAGGTTTTGTATTTCTTTTTCAGGAGGCCATAGGAAAGGATACGGTGGGTTTTAGTGTGGTAGTAAAAAAAGACCGGCTAGAAATTTTGTTTGCCACTAAGAAGGTTGCAGATTTTGTCTTTGCAGACCCCAAGATTTTAAGGCCATACTTTTCTAACATGCTTTTGCCATCGGGTTTAAAGGTAACCCGCAATCATCCACCGATTGCAGCAACGGATGCCCTCGACCACGACACCATGCACCCTGGAATCTGGCTGGCATTTGGAGATATTAGTGGCACAGACTTTTGGAGAAACAAGGGCCGTATTGAACATCTTAAATTTGTTGAAGAACCGAGTGCTGGGATTGACCTAATTGTTTTTGCAACGGAAAGCAGGCTTCTAACCGAGGCTGGAAAAGAAATCTGTAAAATGCGCAACAACATTCAGATGCGAGCAAGACCTTCAGGTTATTTGTTGGTTTGGGATGCAATTTTGAAAAGTGATGATGCGGATTTTTCGTTTGGAGACCAAGAAGAAATGGGATTTGGAGCTAGGATTGCGACCGCTTTGACGGAAAAGGCGAGCGGTGTCATCACTTCAAGTGTAGGTTTGAAAAGCGCAAAGGCCACCTGGGGTAAAACTGCATCTTGGTGCGATTATTCTAGTACCAAGGAAAGCAAGGAAGGCATCACCCTGATGGCTTCGCCTTTAAATTTCCGCGAGTCTTGGTGGCACAACAGGGATTATGGCGTTTTTGTAGCCAACCCTTTCGGCAGGTCTGCAATGAAGCAGGGGCCTAAAAGCCTGCACACCGTCAAAAAAGCTGAGTCTTTTAGAATCGTGTTTGGAGCGATGCTTCACGAGGGTTCGGGCTATGATGCTGCAAAAGAGTTCCAATATTTTTCTCAAATTATTAAATGATGCATTTACTCAAGCCATTGCACTTTCAAGCCTAGGCTTTTTTGCTCAGTTACTTCCCTTCAGGCCAATTACAGACCCATGTTATTGAAAGAGGATATATTTCTGTAGCTGACATTTTTGGCACAGAAAGATATTCACTCACCCGGCTAAAAAAAAATTGTGGCAGGATTGAGAAGTATTTGAGCGGTAATTCGGCCCTTTTACAGGTTTTTGTCGTGTGGCCTCAAATCGTTTTGCCCCGCTGGATGTTGGCAAGGTACTTGCCTACCGCAGGGAAGTCTTCAGCCTTGGTTTTGAACCAATCGATTGCATCGTCGAAGATTTTCTTCTCTTGCTCAAGGGTAACATGGCCCATCAGCACTCTGGTCCGAAGAAAAACGAAATAGGTATCGATGGTATCACAGGCGCAGTAGTCATTGATTTCCTGGAATTTACCCGCCTTGTGCATTGGGTAGACATCATGCCCGGTGATGCCCATTTTTCCGGGCAGCCCCAGCCTGCGGGCCAGCAGGTTTAAGCCACCTTCCAACTTGCACGCCCCCTGGTTGGATAGAACATCTTGAAGATCAATGTAAGGCGAGCGGTATCTGCTGCGTTTTTCGCTAGAGAAATAGCTGGTTGCAGAAATGCCTTGGTCGTAGGCTGCGAGTTCCAAAAGCGGGAGATCAAACCCCCTGCCATTGAAGCTGACCAGGTTGGCACGTTTGTAGGTTTCAATGCCCTGCCAGAATAGCTTGACCATTTCGCTGGTGCGATATAGAGGTGCATCAAGGCAGTTAAGGCCAATGGGCATGAAGTTTTTGTCTACGGTAAGGGTGCAGATTGCAATCGGTTTTTGAAAGGTGAATGGTAGAAAGTCCGACCCTGAAAAACTTTTCGCCTTCGCCTCGGCTTGTGCCCTTTCGATTGCTGCTTCGGCCGAAAGGTTTTCGGATGGGTATTTTACCGTTGCAACCAACTCGCCATCGGGGATGCTTTCGGTATCGAACACAATGTAGGCTACGGCATCTTTGGGGTTGGTAGGTTTTTGAGTGCCTTCTTTTTTGATGTCTTGGGCGATTTGTGTGGAGTGGTCCATGTTTTCTTTCTGCTAATAAACTAAGATAAGCTTATGATCACCTGCATTGTTGCAAAGGTCAAGCTTGGCGCATTCTTTTCTTGATTCCAGTAGGTGTACCCAAGGCATGGAACGCAGCACCGTATTTTCCAATTGCAGAAAGTATCGCTACACCCTTTGGCGCCAGTGGGATTTCACCAACCCAAGTTATGCGATGTTCATCGGTCTTAACCCCTCTACTGCAGATGAAGTCCAAAACGATCCAACCGTTGCAAGATGCATTGATTATTCCATGCGCTGGGGTTTTGGC
>RFZJ01000145.1 GCA_009920765.1 Planctomycetota bacterium
GGCTTGGTTACTACTTTTTCATTAACATTGAAGGATTTATCTTTTAATGCGAAATCTGTCCCCGTGAGAGTGCAACCCACTAAAGTGGAACACAGTGCAGGGAAAACGAGGAATATTCTTTTCATGATAACTCTCCAACCAGCTAAACAAGCAAAGTTCAGAAGTTGGGGCCACCGGGTGAAGAGAGGAAGATCAGGCAAAGTCGCCGATGAAACTACCTGCTGCCTCTGCGATCAGCTCGCGTGACAACACAACTGGACTACCACGAAATCGGCATATTGAGGCCACTGTCTCCAGCAAATCACGACAATCGCTGGCACGAACTGACCTACCTTTGGAGTAATAGCGATCAAATAGGTAGTCCACGGCTTCGGGGCAGGGTTTCATCGAAAGTTTTTTGCAATACATCTCAAAAATCTTCTCGTAGATGTCTCTTTTGGGTGCATTGATTTCCACCTTATGCCTCATGCGTCTGAGGAAAGCCTCGTCAACAATATCCTTGGGATCGAGGTTGGTGGAGAAGATGGTTAACTGCTCGAAAGGTACTTTGAACTTTTGCCCGCTTACCAGGTTGAGGTAATCTACCCTGCTTTCCAAAGGCACAATCCAGCGGTTGAGTAGCTCCTTAGGGCTGCATAATTGTCTGCCAAAGTCATCGATGAGGAAGATGCCGCCATTGGCTTTAACATGCAAAGGGCCTTGGTAATAATTGGATTCGGGGCTGAATCGGGGCTCGAGCATGCTTAGGCTTAATTCGCCACCTGTAATGATCACGGGCCTGCGAATGCGAACCCAACGGCTATCCTGATTGCTGGTATTCAAGAGCCTGCGGATAGCTGCTTCTGCCTCATCTTTAGGGGCTTCAGCTTGAACTTCGTGCGGGATATGAATTGCAGGGTCAAAGATGGAGATGATGTTGCCTTCAAAATGGAAAGCATAGGGGACAAAAATATCGCCACCCTTACGATTCATGAAATCGCCAATGGCTTGGGCTATTGAGGTTTTCCCTGTACCGGGAGGGCCATAGATAAAGATGGATTTGCCACTAAGAATCGCCGGCCCAACCGCATTGAAAAGTTCATCAGAAATTACAAGGTGACTAAAGGACTCTCTTAATGCCTGGGGGTCAACAGGCAGATTGGTCACCGCTTGTTTGTAAGTTTGGTCGACATAATCTTCAAGGCTGACTGGGGCAGGGCCAACATAGCCACAGACTTTCATGGCATCTTGTGCTCTTCGTCTGCCCAGTTCTGTAAGGTTGAATTTATAACTGGCTCTGCCAATAAGGTCGCCCCCTGCAACATCGATGCACTTTTCTGCTTTGAGAAAAACCAAAGCTTCTTCAATAATTTTAAAAGGCAGACATAAGGACCTGGAGATATCCATACCAAGCATGGCACCCTTGGTATAAATAGCCTTTAAAATCATTTCTGAGAGCATGCCCAAGTTAAGGCCGGTTTCCTTGAGATTGTCAGGGCAAAGCGGTGCAGTGGGGATGTATTGATCTTGTCCTTGGGATTTCACTTTTGCTCCTTAACATCATTTACGCATCAGCATCCAAATACCGAAGGCAAGTATAATCAATGAAAATTGAATAAATATCGCTCTATCGGAAAAAATAAAATTCCACCAGTAATCAAAGTCTAAATAGGTCACGCTGAAGTTTCCTAGTTAAAGGGGTACCAGCTTAATTCTAGGTTATTAATAACCTCCAGTGTTTCCTGTTCCGGAAGAATTGCCAGAAGAACCACTGCTACCACCTTGACTTGAACTACTTCCGCCGGAAGAAGACCCGGATTGGCCATTGATAAAGACGCCTGAAACGTTAGATATTTTACCACTGATAATACGAGCAGCTTCAATCCCCGAGCCTGAAACCTCAGCGGGGTCATGCAATACGACTTGGAATTCAGGATGTACCTTGTCTTCAGAAATTTTATTCATGTAAGCCTTGATGTTTTCACTTCGAGCTTTGTTCAGTTCTTTGTTGTTGACTTTTTCATCAGGAGTTTGGGCCACTTGCAGGAAAATAACCTCCTGGGCTACGGGCCTTCTGCGTGCAAGCCTCTTCAAATGATCTTTACCCATGGCATTAAGCTCGGGCTTTCCTGATTCAAAATGAAAATCCCAGACAGTTTGATCCAGCACATTACCATTGCTCACTTGGGGCGCAAGGGCTGTCCTTACTGAATTACGAGCATCCACACTATAACGCTTTGGGTAATAAGGGTCGACCACGTCACGGTAACCAAAGCAACCCGTAAAAGTTAAAGATAAAGGAACCAGGCAAAGAAAAAACTTCTTGGTGATGTTGAGTTTCGAGTGAATCATGACTAACCTCCTTGTGATAATCCAACTTATAAGCAATCGGCCATCCATGGCCTGATGATTAAAATTAAAACGCTCCCGACATCATCATCTTGATTGCAGCAGGGCCAACCAGAATGATGAATACGCCCGGGAAAATGAAAAATAACATTGGGAAAAGTAACTGCACTGCACACTTGGCAGCTTTTTCTTCCGCCATCTGCCTGCGCTTGGTTCGCATGGTATCGGATTGAATCCTGAGAGCATTGGCAATGGAAGAGCCAAAGCGATCCGCTTGAATGATAATAGTTGTAAGACCCCGCAAATCATCCACGCCATTTCTTTCACCCAAATCGCGGAGAACTTCTTTTCTAGTACGGCCGATCTGAAGCTGGAAGTTGGAAAGGCTGAGTTCCGAAGTCATTACCTTGGCATGATCCTTCATTTCATCGCAAACTTTGCGTAGTGCAGCATCAAGGCCCAAGCCGCTTTCAACACAAACCACTAAAAGATCAATAATATCTGGCAGAGTAAGGAAGATTTCCTGCTGCCTGGTTGTGCGCACATACCACAGCCCGATTTTGGGAATGTACATGCCGATTGCGCTGAATATAACCACATATTTAAGGCCATCATAGGTAAGGCCATATGCGGGAATATAGTAGGCAATGGCAGGCAGGCTGAAGATTAACAAGGTGATGAACCGCAGGCCTTGAAAAATTGGGACCGCATTTTCACTGCGGAACCCAGCAGCGGAAAGTTCCTTGCGAATTTCAGTTTGCTCAGCCTCGGTGGATGGCATCATTGGGGATGCGAGAGCCTTGGCAGTCTTCATGAATATTTTGAAGAAACCACCTTTTGAATCCGTGGATTCAGTCTCAGCAGTTGTGTCTTTGCTGGAAAGTTTTTTTAATCGATCGGTCTGTTCGCTTTTTTTTGTGGCGGAAAAGAAACTGAGCAAACTCCAGATACCAACCCCCACAAGGAGAGCAAGAAGCAAGGGGATCAAATCCTGCAAGAATTCGGGTAATACCATTTTCTCTCTCCTTTCTATACCTTGATGTCGACGATTTTTTTAATGGTGATGGCGCCCAATATCTGCCCCACGACCAAACCTGCCAGCATTTTTCGGCCTATCTCGGTAGTCCAAAGAGGCTGGATGTATTCTGGATTGCTGATGCGCAAATAAATAAACAATGCCACGGGCAAAGCGAGTAGTACGGTGCCACTCATGCGACCTTCCCCTGTAAGAGCCGCCACCTGCCCCAGGATTTTGAATCTTTCCCGGACGATGTAACCAATTTTGTCGAGGATTTCAGCGAGGTCACCGCCCGTTTGCTTTTGAATCGCAACCGAGGTTGCAAAAAACTTGAGATCAAGGCTGGGGACTCGGTTGCACATCTCCTTCAAGGTTTCTTCAACAGGCATGCCTAGTTTTTGCCTTTCATACGCCTTGCTAAACTCCACCCCTATGGGTTCAAGCATCTCTTGGCCAATTACCTGGAGTCCCGCAGCAAGGCTTTGCCCAGAGCGGAGGGCCCGTGCCAGCAATTCCAAGGCTTCAGGAAACTGTTCAGAGAATTTTTTTAGTCTTGCACTGCGTTTTTGATACAACCAAATCCAGGGCAATACCATCAAAGGAATGGAAACAAGTGCAACATAGAAAGGCAGGCCCGCAGCCATCTGGAACCCTAATCCCGATAGCCCCAGCATGATTGAAATACTTATCAGGGTAGAGGGGGGGATACTGCAGTCGGCTTGTTCGAAGATTTTTTCGACGGAAATCATTCTGGGCATGAAAGCTTGGATAAGGGAATTGCGGTCGGTTTCCGTGTAGGTTTTACGAAGGAGATCAGTTTGCCTGCTTTCTTCTCGGGTGATCTTTCCTGCAAGCACATCCAGTCTGCTTTCCAGTGCCTTGTTGGGTTCCTTGGTGGAAAACATGAATATTGCCATCACTAATGCAGCGACTGCTAAGAATGCCAGAATAGCGATAATATAAATTTCCAAGGTATGAATCCCTAATCCTTAAGTAAAACGCGTTCTTGAAATAGATTGGGTGGGAACTTTACCCCTGCAGCTTCCAATCTTGGTACAAAACTTGGGCGTACACCCGTGGCTTCAAACTGTCCAAATGCCCTGCCATTTGCATCACAGCCTTGTTGCTTGTAAATAAAAATATCCTGCATGATGATCATATCTTGTTCCATGTTCATCACCTCGGTGATGTGGGTGATTTTTCTGGGGCCACCCTGCAATCTGTTTGCTTGGATGATTAAATCAACTGCAGAGGAAATCTGCTGGCGCATGGCTTTGATGGGCAATTCCAGCCCAGCCATCATCACTAAAGTTTCGATGCGAGCCTGGGCATCTCTTGGGGCATTGGCATGAATGGTGGTCATGGAGCCTGCATGCCCGGTATTCATGGCTTGAAGCATATCGAGGGTTTCGCCACCCCTGCATTCACCGATGATCACCCGCTCGGGTCGCATACGAAGGGCATTACGAACAAGGTCACGGGCGGTGATGGCACCTTTGCCTTCGATGTTTGGCGGCCTGGTTTCCAGCCTGACTATATGTTCTTGTTGAAGTTGAAGTTCAGCAGCATCTTCGATTGTAATAACGCGTTCTTCATTGCCAATGAAGCTGGAAAGTGAATTCAAGAGGGTGGTTTTACCCGAACCAGTACCGCCGGAAATAATCACATTCAAGCGGGCTTTGATGCAAGCCTCGAGAAAAACCGCCATTTCAGGCGTCAACGCATTATAGCTTAACAAGTCTGTCATCATCAGGGGTTTGGTACCAAAGCGCCTGATACTTACGGTTGCGCCATCCAGTGCCAAAGGGGCGATGATTGCATTAAAGCGCGAACCATCAGGCAGGCGGGCATCCACCATGGGCGAGGTTTCATCAACGCGCCTTCCCATTTTTGAAACAATACGATCAATGATTTGAAGCAGGTGGTCATTGTCGCGGAACTTGACTTCAGAAAGGGTCATCTTGCCTTTTCGTTCGACAAAGATTTTATGCGGGCCATTGATAAGAATATCACTGATGGTTTGGTCTTTTAAAAGAAGCTCCAAGGGCCCGAGGCCGAGGGTTTCATCCAAAACCTCATCAATGAGCCTTTCTTTTTCAACCCTGTTTAACAGGGGGTTTTCGGTATCGCAAAGCCGTTCGACAACTACGCGGATTTCTTTGCGAAGCGTGTCGCCTGCAAGTTCACTAACCTTGGAAAGATCGAGTTTGTCGACGAGCTTTCCATGGATGAGTTGTTTAAGTTCATCAAATGATTTACCCTGACCAAGGTTGGCACCCAACCCGCTCAGTCCCCCTGTGATTCCTGATAATCCCCGTTGTAGCCTAGACATGGTGTGCTCTCATTACGATTTGTTGGTGAACAAGGAGTGCCAGAATGACTTGGCTCCTTTGTTGGCTTTTGTTTTACTGCATATCTCATCAGCAAAGTCGCTGAAGTTTTGTTGTATCTTGCTTACAGGTGCGCTTTTTACCATGGGAGTTCCGGAGTTTCGCGACTCCATCATCACCTTATGATCATTGGGCACTTCCCAGAAAAAAGGCCTGCCTAGAAGTTCCACTGCTTTTTCCTTGGTGATGTCGGTAACCATCCCCACCCTGTTAAGCACCAATTTAACCCTGGGGCCAAGTCTGCCATCTGCATCCAAGGTGGAAAGCAGACGAATCGCATTGCGAATGCTTGTGATTTCCAGTTGAACAACCAGGAAAATAAAATCCGACATTGCCAACGCACATATATCTGTCGGGCGAAGGCTCTTGCTCAAATCCAATACCAAATGCGTATGGCATGCAGCAAGCAAAGAAATGATCCTCTTCAAGTGATCTTCATTTATAATGGTCGCATCACTAACATTCAGCGGGTGTGGCAGAAGCGCCAGCCCTGTCGAATGCTTGCTCAAGGACCGGTTCAAAAAAGTCATGTCCAGCTTATCAATATTTTCTATGAGATCGCTAAGGGTATAATCTGCAACCAAGTCGAGGGCAATATCTGCATCGCCCAAGGCAAGATCTAGATCCACAAGCACGACTTTATTATGGGGATCAGCAGCAAGGGTGGCACCAATGTTGACGCTTAGGCTGGTGCAGCCCACCCCACCTCGGGATCCAAGAAAAGAAATGATCAAGGTCTTTTCTTTCTTGTTAACACCAACCGTGGGGGACTTATGAACTCTTCCAACTTTTTCAAGTTTTCTAAGGGCGTCAGAGAGTGTGTCAACACCAAAAGGCATGGTGAGAAATTCTTTGGCACCCGCCCTGAGGGATTTTAATATTGCCTGCCCATCGTCTCGTTTGCTAATTGCAAGAATACCTACATCTGGCATTTCCTGCGCAAGCCTTTCGATTGCCTTGCATGCTTTTTCCAAATCAGCATCGATTGCAACTACAACAACATGAGGGGTAGTTTGGTTGGCGATCACGTCTTGCAGGAATTCATACTTGGTGCATTCCGCCTGCAGCCATACATAGGGAATTTGAGTAAACATACTGCGCAATGCTTCATGCCCCTTGTCTGGGGGATTCATTATGACCAATCTGAGAAGATTGTCTTCTGATTTTGTGTTGTTGTTTTGGTCAAACTCAGCCATGATTCGATTGCCCGTGATAATATTTTAAATACTACTTAAAAAGCTTACACTTTATTTTACCGGAGAAAGTGTCTGTAACGATGATGTTTTAATTTTAGATTCCGAATTATTTGGATTGGCAACCCCAGGTAACACCTTTATTGGCAATGAACTCCTGCTGTTTTTAATCGGAACAATGGGTACTTCCCTTACTTTTCTAGAATCAGACACCTCGGGCAAGGGCAGTGGCACGGGCTGGGATTCGATTTTTGGAAGCTCTTTGGGTTTAACATTTTCTGTAGGGAAGATCAAATTTCCTGGTACTCGGGATTCGCCTGATTCAGCATCCAAAGGCTTGGCATTTTTAAATGCGGGGATATACCTGCGATCTTGAATCACTTTTCTAGGGCCGCGTGGGGCTTCCAAAATCCCCTCTAAAAAGAGTTCGAAATCATCAGGGCTGCGGGTTTCCTGACCAGGAAGCAACTTAGGCAACTGATCACAAGATTGTGGATCCACCAGATATGGGGTGACCAAAATCACCACTTCTTGCTCTGTTTCGGTATATTCCTTGGTGCTGAATAAAACACCCAGGAAAGGAAGATCGCCTAGTACGGGCACTTTATTAACAATGCCACGGGTTTCATTTTGAATCAGACCCCCGATAACAAAAGTCTGTCCTGTTTCCATTTCCACCGTTGCATTTACCTGCTTGTCATCAAAACCAGTTACGAACCCAAAAGAGGTTTGAATCCCAAAAGCGGAGTTTGGTGTTCGAACTCTTGGATTTACCGTAAGTTGGATTTTTCCATTTCCTAAAACGATGGGCAGGAAACTGAGCGTTGTACCAATGGTTTGAAAAGCAGCACCAGGGCCGTTGACACCGGATGCCCCACTAAGAACAGCCTGTTCGCCTCCGACCTGAAAGAATGCTTGCTTGCCACTGGAGGTGGTAAGTTTGGGTTCTGCCAGAAGTTTGGAAGCACTTTCATTGCGCAGGGCCTGAAGG
>RFZJ01000146.1 GCA_009920765.1 Planctomycetota bacterium
TAAAGAAGTTACACCTTAGATTTAATCTCAGCAGCCTTCTCCTTTGCAGCTGTTACTGCTGCTTCTACCTTGTTCTTGTTACGTCGAGCAACCAATACACCAGCGATTGCACCAACTACTACACCTGCGACGAATGTTACCATAATATATCCTTTTCTTTAACTTTAGAACCGTGATTGGTTCTTTTTAATAAATAGAGGTTGACTTTTGATAAAATGGGGGTATTCTGGTCCCACAATATGAAACAAGTTATCACTGACCTTACAAAACCGACGATGCCCACGCCGCCTAAATTGAAACCAATTACGCTTGATTCGTGTCTCCAAGATTCGGTTTACAAACGAGAGTTTTCTAAAGGCGACTTCACATCCTATCTCAAATATGCATCGAAAGTTACTCGATTGACCACTATTACCACCACCCAATACTCTTCTTTTCGTGATTATGAACGTGATCTCATCGAGGTCGACGGTTGTATTTTCATCGGTCAGTGGAACGATGGTGTAGTGGAGTGAATTTGGTTGACTTTGATTAAAATAAGTCTAAACTGTCCTCACAAATGAAAAAGAACCATGACCTCAAGGTTGGTGACGTTGTTTACACTTAGGACGGTGTTCGGTGCAAGCATCCCGAATTTAAAGGTGAGGGGTGGTTTTTTTACGAAGAGATCCGATGGGCAACAGCTGAACGGAAGAAAGATCTGGCAGAGTTGGTTGCTGCTCAAAAGCTGGTCAACCGGCTCGAAAAATCCTTGTTTAAGGATGCTCTTCAGTGATTGACATTAACTGTGCGGTCGGTTATATTATCTTCACAATGAACAACGTCACTAATTACGCTTCCTTTGCTGAATGGCATAACCTCAACCACGGTTCCGTTTACCTGACACCTTCCTTTGATGCGGTTGTGAGTGACATGAAGTTTCTCGGGAGACAGTTCGATGGTGAGACGGACCGGTTCTTTTACTTCACCGGACAGTTTCACCCCACACCCAATGTCCGTGTGGAGTTGACTTGGAAGGAAGTGGCGATGCGTTACGACAGTAAAGTAAATTTTATGGGTTACTGCACACGTTATTCTCTTAAATGGAATTGTAAGAATTCCAAAACAACAACTTGGGACGACATTTCGGATGAAATCCGTCTCAGGCAAGAAGCCGTCACTGACTTCTTTTATGCTGTGGACGACTGTGGGCGGACCACAGAGTCGTGTAAATGGTATGAACACGAGAAGGAAGTTTCGGAGTTCTCCAAGATTTATCCCGACGTGGTTTTTGAACTTTCCGGCGAGGGCGAGGAATCTGGGGATATTTGGAAAAAATACTTCAAGAACGGAAAGATGCAAGTCTGTCCAGTCAAAATGACTTTCGATCCATACGACGAATCGCAGTTGAAAACGGTTATCTAAAAAGAAAGGGTAAGGGTAAATCTATCGGATACACACATTATTGGGATCACAAGGGTTTCACGGATGAACAGTGGAAGAAGATCACCACTTTTACACGGAATTTGATTCATAACACCAATTCCCATCTCATTGTGAATGGTCATGGAGATGTCGGATCGGAACCAACTATTACCGACACTAAGATCGTATTTAATGGTGAGGGTGATGAATCGTGTGAGACGTTTCATTTGACAAAAGATCCCCAAGACTTTGAGTTTTGCAAGACCCGTCAACTTCCTTATGATGAAACTGTCGTTGACGTGATGCGGGAAGCCATGTTAATCAATCCCACGTTTAATCCTAGGTCTGATGGTGGATGGGCGGTGTTTGGAACTAAGGATTGATTTTCTATAAAAAACCCTCTACACTGGTTGAACGTATGAGACGTCATATGGATAAGTTTTTGTGTTCCTTCAAGTGTCCCTTCTGTGGGGATAGAGTGGAAGTGGCCGCCGAGAAACATGAAGATTCTTGGTCAACCGTCCGTGGTCATTGCGACTCCAATACCGACAAGGTTTGTGGAATGGAATTCAACTTCGGAACTTACGGAAAAGGTTTCACTCTACAGGAAATGAAAGAATCGGTCATGGAAGTGGTCGGTATCAAGTTCATCAACTAAAACTATGGGTCTGATGAAGGGAATTTTTAAATTAACCGCTTGACTTATTCTAAAATCGGTCTATGATAATCCCACAATGAATCAACCGATATACCACGAAACATCCTCGGCGACCTACTTCGACAACGGTGATGGTAGTTTGACCGTCAGACATAAACGGAAGGTCAATATTTCTCAAACCCTCGCGATGTTCAAGAATGACGAACAAGGTCGTGTAGCTTATCGTCGTTTTCGTAAAGCTCTCTCGAATAACGGTTGTCGTGTCTATACCATGTATCGTTGTCCGAATGACGGTCGGACTTACGACCAAATCGCTGGTCACACTCGCTGTTCTTCTCGTCACGGTCACGTTCCAAAGAAGTTCGCTAAGGTTCTGTCGGTTCTCCGTTCCAATTATCCTCGATGATTCCAACGACTAAACAAAAGTGGGTGATTGACCGTCTAAAGAGACAAGGTTGGAAAACCAACGCCCACTTTATGTCCTACTCTACTGAACAGTGTTTGCTTTGGTTTCCAAAAAATCAATACGATAGTTCATTCGATTGGGATGGTTGTCCGTTCTTTTATATGGATAACCGGAAGGGATTGTGGTTACATTTCCGCCCACGTCAAAATCCCGCCCTTCATTTGGATTATCACATTCCTTGGTTGACGGTAAAGAATTGGGATAGTTTGATTAAACCTTTCCTCAAGACGTGTGAGACGTTGAACAAGAACGGAGATTTGTTGAACTTCAACACATTTTCAGAAAAACACGGTAAGTATGGTTCTGATGTTGGTGTAAGCGGTTTGCATCTTGTTAGTTGAGTCGGTTTTAAGATCCTCGGAAAGATTTTCGGTCAAATGACATTGTTTGATTGACGGATGATAAAAATGTAGTATCATCTTCACAGTTGAACAACACTTAAAGAGAAAGAAGAAGCATATCGGCTACCTGCATATCGACAACCTCTATCGTCCCGAAGCACAGACGATTCTTGCCTTCAAAGAACTCTACGCGCTGGAGAAGATTCACGGAACTTCCACCCATATCCGGTTCCGTCCTTCGGATAATTCCATCAGTTACTTCTCGGGTGGAACGAAACACGCTTCTTTCGTCGCTCTTTTCAACGAGGATGATTTAATTGCTCGATTCAAGACCCTTTCTCTTCCCGTTGACAAGGACATCACCGTCTTTGGTGAAGGTTATGGCGGCAAGGAACAGGGAATGTCTGCCACCTACGGAAAAGAATTAAAATTCGTGGCATTTGATGTTAAGATAGGCGACTCGTGGTTAGACGTGCCTTCGGCTGAAAAGGTGGTTCTTAGCCTCGGGTTGGAATTTGTATATTACAAGAAGGTGTCCACTCTTAACGTCGTGGAAAAGGACGGCATCAAACATTTCGTGGAGTTGGATGCTGAACGTGATGCACCAAGCACTCAAGGTAAGCGAAATGGTGTTTTGGAAGACAAGCACCGCGAAGGTGTGGTTCTCCGCCCTCCGTTTGAAGTCACGTTGAATAACGGTAAGCGGTTGATTGTCAAACACAAACGAGACGAGTTCCGTGAGACTGCTTCGCCTCGGAACATCTTGGTTGATCCTGCTCAGTTGGCGGTTCTTTCCAAGGCGGATGAGGTTGCAAATGAATGGGTTACAAACGAACGTCTCCGGCACGTCTTGGATAAGATGCCTGGACACTCCATGGCGACGATACCCCAGTTGATTAAGAACATGACCGAGGACGTGCTCCGTGAAGGTGAGGGGGAAGTCGTTGATTCCAAGGAAGTTCGGAAGGCGATTGGTTCCAAGGCTGTGACACTTTACAAGGGAATGTTGACGGCGAACATCGGGAAGGCTTGACTTTCTATAAAATAGGTCTAAACTGTCCTCTATGAAGAAACTGTTTTGCATCTGTCTTGTCACATTGGCTGTCGGATGTTCTCCCGATAAACCTATCCACGGCACCGTTATCGGTAAATACGAGGAAACTGTCCACGCTGGCCGGCTGTGGACCAATCTTAGTTCATTCATAACCGTGGTGGAGACAAACCACTATAAAGTCAGTTCAAGACAATATATAAATACCCAGACGGGCACAGTTGTCTATATCGAACGACGGTAAGATTTGGTGTTGACTTCTTTTAATTTTCGGTTCATACTGTCCACACAATGAAATACGAAATCGAAGTTCTGATTCCTCAGAAGGGTGATAGTTCCGACAGCATCTTGATGAATCTCAATCTTGAGATGACCCGTTCTCAAGTTCTGGAACTCATGTTCGGGTGGTTTAACCACGGAAGCGGGTCAGAATGTCAGATCTTCCTTGACCGTAAGTGCAGGTCTTTGTCGGTCAACGACTTCGTTCGGTTGAATGACGAGTGGTTTCAATGTCGTTCAATGGGGTGGGATAAGGTTGACGATTCACTTGTGAAGAATCAGATCGAGCAGGCAAAGGCTCTGTGCGGTCAGGGGAACGGCCGGGTTTCGATGTGGTCCGCTCTCTACACGTTGAATCATGGAGACTAGAAGTTTGAGGGTAGTTTTAAGGATTGAGGCTTGACTTTCTATAAAACACGTTCATACTGTTTTCACGATGAAAACTTCCACCGTAAAAGTTGATAACAAAGGAAACAAGTATTGGTATCTCAACGGCAAACAGCACCGTGAAGATGGACCTGCAGTTGAATATGCCAACGGAAGCAAGGAATGGTGGATCAACGACAAACGTCACCGTGAAGATGGACCTGCGGTTGAATATACCGACGGATACAAGAGTTGGTATCTCAACGGCAAACAGCACCGTGAAGATGGACCTGCGGTTGAATCTGACAACGGAAGCAAGGAATGGTGGATCAACGACAAACGTCACCGTGAAGATGGACCTGCGGTTGAATATACCGACGGAAACAAGTATTGGTATCTCAACGGCAAACTTGTGACTGAACAGGATGTGCTTAATTCTTCACAAACTATTGAGATTGATGGAGTTAAGTATTCACTTGCACAAATCAAGGCCGCGTTGAAGAAAGTGGCTTGACTTTTTATAAAAACCCTCTATACTGATCGCACAATGAAGACCGACCTTCTCAAGCTGATAGAAACCTCGGAACTGAGTTCGGCCGTCCAATTCCTTCAACGACAACACGATATAGAGCCCTATAACTACGATCTTTGTGTTAGGAGTTCACGGTTTTACTTTGATGTGGTTCTTGCTAAACCAGCATCCCATTCTTTTTGGTCGTTACGAGTGTCCAATATAGAGGTGTTTAGGGGAAAATCTCGACAGAGCTGTATTGATTTCTTAAAAGACTCTCTTGACTCTCGATAAAAATAGTATAAACTATTTAAACGTGTGAAGGAAATTCTTATACTTTTGAAGAAGAAGGATTGACTTTCTGTAATAACCAGATAAACTATTTCCACAATGAAAATCAAGTTCAAACAAGACGTTGAATTGCAAATCGTGGTTGATTTCGATCAGGAGACTGACCAACCAGATTACGAAACCGTTACCTTCCTCCAAGACGATGAAACTGACATTGACATTTGCGACGCTTCAGAACCTCTTTTGGCCCGAGAGATTCAATTTGGAGATGGTTCGGTTGCTTTCGTCACCCCCGATTTTTGGTCTGTGGTGGAGATTCTGTAAATTTCTGACTTTTTTTGTATGAAAATCGAAAACCTGAACAAGGCTTTACAACTCGCGGAACAACTTAAACAAGTGGATAAGGCGATAACGCAACTTTCCATCCCACTAACACAGTTCACGACAAATTCTCCGAACTGGGGAATTTCATCGGAAACAGCGTTGTATCAACTCCATATGACACAGTATCAAGATGGGTCCGGATTCAAGGTGGATTTGACTGGATGTTGTGTCGGATTGGAAGTCCTCAAATATGCTGAACAGCTTCTGATTGCAAAACGGAGAGGCATTCAGTTGGAGATTAAATCCCTTTGAAATATGACCCCAGAAGACCAGCAACGTAAATTCGACACTCAACTCGTTCCTCTTACTGACCGGCAATCAAGGGGAATCGATCCGATTGTGAAGAACGCGGTCACTTGTAGAATCTGTGGAAGTCCGGCAGCACGTTACATTTACACGTTTGAATGTCAGACCAACTCCGGTCACGTTGCTGACCTTATGACGGGAATCTTTTCCGATTTGACTCCACCAGAGAGGGCTTGACTTTCTATAAAATGGGTTCATACTGTATCCACAATGAAGCTATTCACTAAAGAAATCAACGAGAAATTGTCGAAGTGTGGTTACGATCACAAACGTCCGGTCTTCAAGTTGTTCACCCCCTGGTCCAACTGCACGTGGTTGGTGACTGGTGAGGAAGATGGAATTTTGTATGGGTGGGGAGATTTGGGAATGCAGTGTGTTGAGTGGGGCGGTTTGTTCTCTCGTGAGGAAGTGGAATCTATTAAGGGTCCTTTCGGTTTGAAGATTGAACGGGATCTCCACTTTAAGGATGACGGTGTGACGGATTACGGTTCGCTGGAAACCCTTGCCGGAATTTAACTTATGAACGAAGATCCCGAATACAAAATCGCCTCACTCATCTACTTCAAGGATGACGTTCAGATGGAACGTGTTATGAAGTGGATCAAGGCTCTGGAAGAGAAGGGTGTTATCGACGGTCACGACACCCGTGAATACATCTCTAACTATGGAGATCCGTGTTGGTATATCCCTTGAAACTGCATGAACATCAACGAGATACGTTTGGAATTGCTCGATATGGCTGACGACCTTGATGGGTGCGTCATTGACAATGGTCCGATGGGTGAATATCAACCGCATGCGGACAAAGCCCGGAGGCTCCGTAGCCTTGCCCGTGAATTAAAGGAAGTCACTGGAAATTCGGGTAATGAACGAAGAAAATGTGGTCCGCACGCGGATTTCCGTGACATTCCTTGGCCAACTCGGTGATAAGGGATTGACTTTTTATCGTTCTCGGTTTAATGTATTCAAACAATGAACGCGTGGAACCAGAAAGAGATGGATATGGACGATTCTGGTCTTTTGGAGTCGTGTGACTGTTGTAACCGATTGATCCATAATTGGAATTGGATGCACATGAGCTTTCTCGACTTCGATGGAAAAGTTCGGTGTATTTGGTGCAAATCAGAATTCGTCAAGGAATGTGTGATGAAGAAAGAATTTGATAAAATCGGTTCTTCAGAGATTGACATTTTGTAGAAGTCAACTACTATTTATTAGAGTTATGGGAAAATCATATAAAGAACGTCCTGACAAATTCAAGGGCCGTTACAACTCCAAGAAAAAGGGAAACCAAAAGAAGTCTTGGAAAGACGAAAAGCCTGAGGAAGATTTCAACCCGTCGGTTGAGAGTTGGGATCGATAAGGCTTGACTGACGAATTTATTTATTATACACTTTTGACCATGAAAGTCACCAAAGCGTATAAGTCGGTCAGAAAGACGTGGGGTGAGTTAAACCCAGTCTCCCGTGTCGTCCAATCCAAGAAGGGTTATCGTCGTCACGAGAAGTTCAAGAACGTGAACCGTGAGGAATAACACTATGGATAACACAAAAACCAAAGACACTCAGAGATACGAACTTGCTGCCACATTTCTCCTCAGCAAGCTCCCTTATTGGAAACGTGAAGCGGTGAAAGAAGACCGTGCTTCCGGCAACTTCGATAGTCGTGTGATGGAAGAGTTCGCCAAGAGTGTGGTTGAACTTGCCGAGAGTGACAAGGAAATCTTTGTCACCACGGAATAAGATTTCCAAAATAAAATAAATCGTTTCGGCAGACCGTCCTA
>RFZJ01000147.1 GCA_009920765.1 Planctomycetota bacterium
TCTATCATAACTATTCCCAACGAATGCCTGAACTACCCTGTAATGATCCAGCCTTATCCACCTGTGATGATTCAACCTTATCCGATTGGTTACTATCAAGCATTTGACTCAACAGGATTTTTAAGCCCCATTCTTATGCTGCTAAGAATCACTCAGGGAAGTTTCATCTGGTGAAAGATGCAATCAAACTTGAATATGAAATTAGCACATCTTTATTCCGCAAGGGAAACACAAATAAGCTCTGCATCATTGCGCCAGTAAATACACTTGTTTGCAAAGGCAGGATGCGACCAAAGCACATCACGATTAAATGCGGAATTAGTGGGTTTAAGAAGATTCGCCCTGCTGATTTCTTCATACCCCTTGGGAGAAACCTTGGCACAAATCAATTCCCCTGTCTCGGAAGCGAGATAAAAATAATCATCATTTTTTACCAAAAAAGCAGTGCCATGGGTGGTACGCTTACCAGTGGTAGGCTTAAAATCAGTCCAAAGCCTTTCGCCAGATAGCATCTTGAAGGCACCAAGCCAACCTTGATGACAATCCGTGCCATAAACAACACCATTTTCTGCAAAAGGCGTGCTATTACAAGGATAAAGAGCAGATTCACGGGTGCCCTGCCAGAGTAAGGAAGCACCAGGTTTATCGGAAGAAAGCTTGAACCCAGCACCAATGCTGCCAATGCCCCCTGCATAAAGAAAATCGCCATCCTTGACCGGGGCGGAAACCGACATCCCATAATTAGGCTTTAAAGGAAGCGACCAATAAACCTTACCAGAGGCAAGATTAAGGCTGTTAAGTTTGTCCGCATCCCAGATTAGAAGTTGATCAACGCCAGCAGCATTTATCAAAGTGGGTGGGCAATAGCCCGATTCAGAAGCAGAAAGTGCCTTCCAAACTTCTTTGCCAGTATCTTTATTGAAGGCGACAGCAACACTACCTTCGCCACCAACCAGGCAATAAACCAAATCACCTTTAATTAATGGATGGCCACAAAAGCCCCAAAGAGGGGTGGGCGCATTGTAATCTTTTTTGAAATCTTTGGTCCAAAGAGGTTTACCAGTATTTACATCCAGGCAGAAGAAATTGCCTTCAGCGCCCAAACCATAAACTTTACCATCAACAACAGAAGGTGTCACCCGTGGGCCTGATGCATAGGAGATTTTATAAACGACGGGATATTCATATTTCCAAAGAAGTTCGCCGGATTTGGCATCAAAACAAAGAAGCCTTTCACTGCCCGAGCGTTCATCACGCTTGTTAAAATCGTTGGTGCTATCGCCAGATTTAACAACAAAGTCTGGGACAAAAACCTTATTACCAGCAACAGCGGGGCCAGAAAAACCACCCGAGACCTTGCTCTTCCAAAGCACTTTAGGCCCGTCCTTGGGGAACTGCCTGATGATGCCTTTTTCAGTCCAAACAGAATTTCTATTAGGCCCAAGCCATTGGGGCCATTCTTCTGCGATTGCAAAGGAAGATTCGATGCAAAGAAACATCCATAGGCAAATCAACAATCTTATCTTCATGACTCAATCCTTATTACTAAACGTTTGGGAACATGGACATCATGTAGGATTGAGAGTTAAGAATCAAGAGAATCAGAGCAAAAGGAAATTGATTTTAACCAACAAAGGCACCTCCGGTAAAGCCAACAGGGAATGCAAAGAAATCATCAATGGCCCCAAATAGGTGATCAAAGACTCTGATTTCCGATGGTGCATTGGTATAAGGCGCAGTGACAACATCAACGGTTCCATTACCATTAATATCAACAGCGGCAACGGTAACACCACCAGAAAAGCCCACTGGGTAAGCAAAGAAAGAATCAAGAGTTGCAGTGCCAAAGGAGTTAAAAACTTTAACATGTGGCCCACCGCCCGGGCCAGCAGCAACCATGATATCCGCAGAGCCATTATTATCAAAATCACCCGAGGCGACAAAAATGCCTCTGGTAACGCCTGGATCAAAAGCAAAGAAATTAGCCAATGCAACTTGTTGCCCCAGGACGAGGGCCTGACCACTAAGCCCTAGAACATGAGGCCCGCCCCCCGGCCCAGCACCGGTGATGACATCAGAAAAACCGTCAGCATTAAGATCACCAGAAGCGACCGAGATACCACCAGTAAAAGCGGTGCTATAAGCAAAATAACTGGCAATAATCGAGTTGTCCAAGCCACTAAATACTTGAACATGAGGCCCACCCCCTGCACCTGCACCTGTAATAATATCTGCATACCCATCGCCATTAACATCACCACATGCGACAAAAATACCACTTGAAAACTGCGGGGCGTAGGCAAAGAAGTTGCGAATTTCAGAATAGCTTACACCATCATAAACTTTAACATTGGGTCCACCGCCAGGCCCCGCTGCAACGACAATATCTTCGATACCATCTGCATTGATATCGCCACCTGCAACACGAACCCCGCCACGAAACGCCGTGTCAAAGGCATAAAAGCTAACCTGATTATTAGAAATCTTGTCGTAAACGTTAACCTGCGGCCCACCTCCGGCATTGGCACCTACGATGATGAGATTATTGGAAGCCCCAACCGATTGAACAAGGCTGGAAGTTGCAGTGGAATAAAAGAAAGTGCTGGAAACATCTGGAGCGCCCAGGTACTGGGCAGTTATTGTTCTCCTGCCCCCAGGCAGATTACTGGTTTGAAAAGAAGCCGCTCCATTGACCAAAGGAATCTGACCACTAATAGCAACACCATTATCCAGGAAAACCACATTGCCTATCGGAATTCCATCAGCAGGATTGACCGATTCAACCGTGGTGGTGAAGGTGATTGGGGAGAACCTGCTGGCAGGGTTTTGGGATGAAACAATCTGCGAAGTAGTAGCATGCGTAGTAAGAATGGACTGAGAATAAACAGTTGAAAAAGAAGAAGCCAGGTAATTGGAATCTCCGATGAATTGAGCCCTTATAAGGTGGGTTCCAATCGTAGAAAAAGAAGTTGTATAGGTTGCAACCCTCGCGCCAGTGGCAACATTTGTTGACGAAGTATCGATGGTTTGCAGCGGTTGTAGAACGCCATCAATATCAAACAAGACCTGCCCAGTGGCAGATCCTCCAGAAAACTGCGGGGTCACAACTGCGGTAAATGTCAAAGGCAAGTTGGTTCCATAAACAGTCACCGGACTCGAAACCGTAACAGAAGTTGATGCCCTAGTGACAGTATGAACAATTGGTGTGGTCGAATTACTGGAAGCAATAACCCCTACCCCCGTGTAGGAGGCAGTAATGACATGAGGTGAATTAGCAACCCCCAAGGTGGAAACATTGACACTTGCACTTCCCCCCACAACAGCAACAGAAGAACCAAGCGCAGAGCCATTATCAAAAAATTGAACCGTGCCTGAAGATATCGGCCCGCCCAAACCATTTACCGATGCAGTATAGGTGATGGCTTGGCCATAGATAGAAGCGTTGTCAGAATCCGAGGAAGAAATCGTGGTTGTAGTAATTACTCCCACTGCGGTTAAAGTAACATCATTACCATCACCACCCACATAAGAGATCCTGTAGGAAAAATTATTCGATGTAACAAGTGCACCTTCAGCAAGCCCGGAGAATGTGCCCACAACAGCATCAGCGCCATCGTTATTGATGATGGTATATTTGGTGCCGATAACATTAGGGGAAAAGTTGAGTAAAAGATTAAGCACGGGGCCACCCGAAAGGGAAACAGCACCCTGAACTTTGAATTGATCATAATCTGAACCAGCTACGGGCGAAGAAGCCCCCAATCCATTCAAATCAATGTTAAGTATGGCGGCATTGCTTCTGATATCAAGAGAACCAGTGGATAGAATCGAGGTTGAATTAGGAGAGAGCCCGGGTGCCAAAAAAGCTGTTTGCCCCGCATTAACTGTAAGAGAACCTGTTTTCCCAGACCCCATCAGGGTAGACGCATTTTGAACAGTAACGGGAACATTATCAGAGCCGATCTGAATCAGGGTACCACCATTAACAACCGAAGCCGCTTGCGAATTATTGGAGCCGGTAATAAGAAGAGTGCCTGCACCTTCTTTGCGAAGCGTGGTTGAACCACCATCAATTTTTCCGGACACAGCAAGTGTACCTTGATCAACACCAATCCCCGCACTAAGCGAAGTGCCAGCCAGGGTGATATTTCCTGCCCATGAGTTATTGCCCGAAACGCTACGGAGCGCCCCCAGGTTACCAACACCATTACCATCAAGGTTTAGAGATCTGTTGGAGATGGATATATTCCCCTGCAAGGCAAGAGTGGCAGGGCCGGAAGCTCCTGAAGTGGATACAGTAATTGCACCAGCAGGAGTAGAACCAAGGGAACTGGAATTCTGCAAAAGCAAAGTGCCCTCTTGTACAGAAACAGGAAGAGCAAGTGTTGTTGGGCCGTTAATTTTAACCGTACCCGCACCTATTTTAATCAACTGGGAGTTCAAAGTTGTTGCGTTCGCAGACTGGGTGATGTTACCTAGTATCTGTAACTCGCTGCCTGCAGCGGCACCAAAAGAAGAGGTTTGATCAATGGTGATCCCACCCGACCAGGAGTTAACACCAATGCTTTGCAGGCCGCCCAGCCCGGTAAAACCAGTGCTTCCAACCGTGATATTATTTGTAAAGTTAAGACCGGTGCCTTCAATTTGAAGAGACCCTGCACCAGAAAGCCCGGGAGGCGAGGCAGAAGTTTGAGTAACATTTATTGAAGCGGCTTTTTCAATTGAAGCACTATTGGTTAGCTTCAAATTCCCTGAACTTACCAAAACATTACCTAGCAGGTTGGAATTAGAAGCCGATAATACCAAGGTATTAGACCCTCTTTTCTCCAAAGTATCAGCAGCAGAAAGCGAAACACTGCCTGATATTTTAAGTGTTCCCCCGGGTGTGCCACCAATCGAAGCATTATCTTGAATAACCACATTCCCTTGCCAATCCCCTGAGTTTGGATTACTGGAAGGAGAAATAATCTGAAATGCCCCAAGCCCCTCCAATCTTTGAGAATTGGTAAAAGGAAGCCCCGGATTCTGATCAGGCCCGTTGCCTCCTTGAATTACCAACTGATAGCCTGCACCAAAAACAAAGGACTGGCCTCCAACATTAGAATCACCAATGGTGAAAGCCCCAAACTGAGGCGTTGGAATATTAGGGTCCAGAAGATTAACGGGAACTTGGCTGACTACGATTTGTTTTAATGAAGAACTTTGAGGAGGAGTACCAAGCGCCGCATTGTTTTGGACGTTTAAAAACCCATTAAAAACAGTGACATCGCCCGTAAAAGTATTAGCCTGGGTAAGTTCTACAGTTCCCATGCCCCACTTTCTTAAGCCAGCAGAACCACTAATAGCACCATTGATTTCCATCGTACTTCCAAACTGCTGGCCAACACTGGCATCACCATTGGGATTGGGTGCGCCGGGAATCTGAACAGCCGTGGGATTGGCCACCAAGGTGACCGTGCCATTCCACTGGTTGGGAACCGATGACAAAGCAGTCATGCCATCGAGGGAACCTTGGGGAATCCCAACATTGATGCCAACTGTGCCAAGACTTGGTACAAAACCATCTCCCCCCAAGAGAATCAGGTTACGATTCGAGATTTGGGCACCGCCATTATAAATATTCCCAATGGCGTTTTGAGAATAATCCGAGGAACTCAAGCGCAAAGTTCCGCCGTTGACTTCAACATTGGCATTAACAGTGGGATTACCCAAACCTTGATCATGGGAAACAACCAAAACCCCATTTTCAATCGAAGTTACACCCTGATAAGAGTTCTTGCCATCAAACACAAGAACACCAGAACCCTTCTTGATTATCTTGTTATTATTCACATTAGAAATGCTGGTGTAATTAGCATCAACATCGCCATCAATACGGTTGGAAAAAATCAACCAAGACCCTTCATTACCAACATTGAAAACAAAATCGGAATTATTCTGGCCTATCTTAACAGGCATATAAACCCAGTTGGAATTAGTGCTATCCGGGAAAGATGCAGAGTTGCCTGCGTAAACCGCATTGATTTGGGTTTGAACATTCAACGGATTTGCAGTGGCACCTCCAGTTGGATAAAACCCAAGGGTAGGTCCTGGAGAAGTCGTTGCAGTTGCAGGTCCAAACTGAGGATAATCCCTGGCAAAGATGTAATATCCAGATCCAAACAAATCGACACTGTTTACAAAATCAAGGGACTGCACACCCCCCGGAAGATACGAAGCCATTTTACCATTTGAATCAAGGGAAAGATCATTGATGACATTAACCGAAATTGGAATTGGTAAGGCACCACCGTTTGGATCAGGACGGGAAAGATTGCCAAAAACGCCAGCAACGGGGGTGACCAGTACTGCAGGATTATTTGAAAGATTGGGAAAGATCAGGCTATCACCATTTTGAGGCAATCCGGGTTGCCCACTTGAAGTGCTCCAGTTGTTAGCCAATGTATTTAGAAACGAGCTAAATGTTGGATCGCCAAAAACCGGAGGGACATCGGTTCCATTTGGAATTTCACTGCCATCCCACACCCGGGTTGCACACTCCAACCTTTCCTCCAACAGTTCTAAAAAAGGATTTGTATACTTCCGATTTTTTCTGTTACCAGCAACCTTAAACACACTTTTGATATTAAAGGCCATGAGATCACCCTCCCAAGGTTTCAATGGGTTTTAGATCAATCTGCAATCAAAAAAGTGGACGCAATAAACTCTGGCAGGCCTGAAGTTGGAAGTAAAAATCAGGTGAGCTACAAAGTTTGACGAAAGTGGTTTTTACAACTAACAGCAAATTCAAAAATATTCTTGAAGATGAATGAATAATTAAAATTTATAATGCTAAGATATGATTAAGAATTGATTAATTTTAAACGCCAAGAGTATGCCCCCTTGATGAAACTACACCATGACCCATTTTTCAAATACGCTTTTTCAGAGCAGCGTAAAATAGAAAAGATTCATCTCCCAGAATTAAAACCCCATACCAACATCATCATTTGCAAAACCCCCTCCCCAAAAGCCACCAACGATGATATCCTGTTCACGGGTGCAACAAATGATGAGGGATGGATGGTTTTTCCCCGCACATTGATTGTTATGCCCGGGGATGTCTTCTACGCCATCGAACAGGAACCTTCATGATCAATCCAACTCTTCTATTTTTTCTTATCGCAGTATTACCTGGTGAAACTCCCGCGCAAACTTCCAAGCCAAATGTTCTTTTTATCATGGCGGATGATCTTCGAACTGATTTGGAATCCTACGGAGTGAAAGTAAAAAGCCCAAACCTAACCCAACTCTCAATGTCAGGCAGGCAGTTTGAAAAATGTTACTGCCAGCAGGCATTGTGCAATCCCTCCCGATCCTCCCTTCTGACAGGACTAAGGCCTGACACCCTTAAACATTGGAACAATTCAAAACACTTTCGCGACAGCAACCCCGCTGTGAAAACGTTGCCACAATGGTTTAAAGAGCAAGGCTACGACACAAGATGCGTGGGGAAGATTTTTCACAATTGGCACACACCAGTAAAAGGCGACCCCGCTTCATGGAGCGCTCCGGAATTCCTGCATTATGCAAACCATGCAGATGATCTCCCCAAAATAGAAGGCCTACTTCCGGAAAACCACGCCAAGGCCCCCAAATGCGAATGCAGGGATGTTCCAGACAATGCCTATTACGATGGCCAAATTGCTGAGGAAGCTATCAAAGTTCTTGGTCAAGTCAAAGACAAGCCATTTTTCCTCGCAGTGGGATTTTGGAAACCCCATGCACCGTTCAATGCACCAAAAAAATACTGGGATCTCTACAACAGGAACGATATTCAGGAATTGAACC
>RFZJ01000148.1 GCA_009920765.1 Planctomycetota bacterium
TGCAGATCGCGATCACTGTATTCAATACATGGTTGCAGTGCCTCTGATCTTTGGCCGTTTAACCGCAGCAGATTATGAAGATAACATTGCAGTAGACCCCCGGATCGACACTCTACGCGACAAAATCATCTGCACTGAAGATCCTGCTTTTACCAAGGATTACCACGACCCAAACAAGCGCTCGATCGCCAACGCACTTACCATCGAATTCAACGATGGCAGCAAACTTGACGAAGTTATTGTTGAATACCCTATTGGTCATGCCCGAAGGCGTGCCGAGGGGATACCGCTTTTGGAAGAAAAGTTTAAAATCAATTTGGCAAGGCAGTTCCCCACGAGGCAGCAGCAACAAATTCTCAAAGTATCGCTTGATCAGAAAGCATTGGAAGCCATGCCCGTGAATGAGTATGTGGATCTATTTGTGATTTAAAAGTGATTATTACAGGTAAAAGGCTGCATGGACCGTAGCCTTTGAGCATGACTTTCAACAGTTAAATTATCTGAAGTTCATGGGGTTTCCTGCGTTGTTGCGATGAATAATCCCGTATGCTATCTTTTGGTAATGTCTTTAGCCCGCTTGCTTCGTTCGTTTAAAATCTTTCGTGGAGATGTTTACATGTTTTTGTTCAAATCTTTGGTTAATGCTTTTTATAGCTGCCTGATGGTGGCTTTCATCATCTGGGTTGGTTGTTTGCAAGGCGGCGAGACTACGGTCGCAAAAAGCCTCAAGCCCTTTGTTGATTCCAAAGTTTTGGCGGGTGCGGTGACCTTGGTTGCAGACAAGGAAAAGGTTCTAAGTTTGGAAACTGTGGGATACAGCAATGTAGGTAATAAGGTTCCCATGAGTGAAGACAATCTTTTCTGGATTGCCTCGATGAGCAAACCAATCACTGGTTGTGCCATGATGATCCTTGTAGATGAGGGAAAAGTCAGCCTGGATGATCCCGTGGAAAAGTACCTGCCCGAGTTCAAGGGGCAGATGGTTGTTGCAAGCAGGGATGCGAACCAGGTGGTGCTTAAAAAGCCCAATCACCCGATTACGATCAGGAATATCCTTAATCATACAAGCGGCCTGCCGTTCAAGTCGCCCATTGAAAATCCCACCTTGGATTTGCATCCCCTGGCCACACGTGTGCAAACTTATGCAATGATGCCCCTCGATTTTGAACCAGACACCAAGTACCTGTATTCCAATTGTGGTATTAATACTGCGGGCCGGATTATTGAGGTCGTTTCTGGCAAGCCCTACGAGGAGTTCATGAAAAGTAGGATCTTTGATCCCCTTGGAATGAAAGACACTTTTTCAGTGCCCAACGCCGGGCAGATCAGCAGAATCGCCAAGTCTTATAAAGGTAATCGTGACAAGTCTGATATTGAAGAAACGCAGATTAGTTCGCTTAAGTACCCGTTGGATGATGCCTCACGCCAACCCATGCCTGCAGGGGGATTCTTTTCAACTGCAAGGGATGTAGGCCAGTTTGCACGAATGGTGCTTAACGGTGGCACCCTGGATGGCAAAAAAATACTGTCCGAAAAAGCCGTGAAGGTCATGACATCCAAGCAGACGGGGGAATCCATTACCACCGGTTATGGGGTGGGTTTTGCCACCAATGGAAAAACAGCCGGCCATGGCGGGGCATATAGCACCAACATGACGATTGATTTTGAAAAAGGGCTTGTCTTTGTATTCATGGTTCAAAATGCAGGCTGGCGAACTGATGAAGGAAAAAAGATTCTTCCCGCCTTCATGGAAAACGCATCAAAATTTACCGGGAAATAAATCCGATGTTCATAAGTAGCCGGGGGCGATATCGTGCGGCTTGAGCTTCGGCAACATGCTTCCAAAAGGGCTTTCACCCTTTTGGAAATCATTGTTGTCATGGGAATAATTGCTTTGCTCATTGGGTTGATGTTTCCCGCAATCCAGTCGGCCAGGCAATCTGCCGACCGCGTTGAAAGGCTTAACTGGAAACGCCAGAGACAACTTGACGAACCCCCGCCTAGGCGGATTCCCTATCGCATTTTGTTCATTGGCAACAGCCACACGGTGAACGGTGGCCTCGATATTCCCGATGCGTTGGCCGAGTTGTCCCGACAGGGTCGCAAGGCGGAGATCCGATCAACCTGCGTGGTGGTAGGCGGTCAAACTTTGGAAGGGCACTGGAAAACAGGTCTGGCCCGTGAAGTGATCAGGAACGGGGAAACCGGCCAAACTGGTAAGGGCACTGATTGGTTTGACTTCGTGGTTTTGCAAGACCAGAGCCAATGGCCCTGCGCCCTTCTTTCTTCCTATCTCGAATATAACGAACGATTTGGAATGCTTGGCAAGGAATTCAATGCCATACCCATGGTTTATCAGTTGTTTGAAAGAACTTCGGGTTTTATATGCCCACAGTTTAACCTTACCAATGCCAGCATCGATGCCGTCAAGGCCATCCAAGGGGATGAGGGAACCGGAGAAATCAGTCCGGTCGGCGAGGCCTGGAAAATCGCCCGTGAGAAAAGGCCTTCACTAGAGTTGCACCTTCCCGATGGCAACCATGCCAATGAAGCTGGCGGCTATCTCACTGCCCTTGTTTTTTATTCAGTGATCCATCGATCAGACCCAAAAGGCCTTCCCTCTGCTATCCTCACGCCCAATAACAAGATCTCCATTGCTGCAGATGATGCATCTTTTCTTCAGGAGGTCGCCTGGGAAACCAGTGAGAAATGGCGGAAAAAGACCCGTGCCTGGTTCCTGAATGGCTCGGGTGTGCCCTGATTTAATACGGAGTAAAAAAGGCCCACGAAAATTGCCCCACAGAACTTTGGTAGGTTTGAACAACAAACTGTTCTTTTCATTTTTGATCACGAAAAAGCTGCATCAATTTCATTTATCTTCAGCAACCAAAATCCTGCTCCCAGGATTTGCCCAAACTTCTGTCTCAGCCTTTCCACCGTGAAATCCACGCAGCGCCTACCCTCCTTGATTCTTTCTTCCTCGACCTACTGGTTGTAAAGCTGATGGGCATTATTCTTCTGCATTACTGCTTTTAATCCCATCCACTTCGCTTGAGGGGGCTGTCTTTATATTTCTTATCGATCAAAAACAAACAGGCTCATAAAACGCAACTTATGATCTTTAAAGACATTCACTAACCCAAATCTAAATGTGTTTTATACTTGTTGAATTTCGTGATTAATCTTTGGATCCTGCTATCTTCCAACACCTTCGGATTAATATTTGAAGGTTTATCAAAAAACTGGAAAAGCAAGCGTTGCCTTCAGCCTTGATGGATGTGTTTGGTTTTAAGTAAGCTCTTCCAATTGGCAGATCCCCAAGAGGGGGCGATTCTAAGGATAATGTAAAGCGGGAATGTATGGGAATTGAACCCACTGGGAGCTTTGTTCAAACCCCCCGATGGTTTTGAAGACCATGGCCAACACCAGTTGTGCAAACACTCCCGAAACCAAATTCAATGGGCATTATCTACCCAATTATTATTATCCATGGAAAAGTCCTGCTGTCCAGTTTTGTTGTTAAGATCCCCAATAAAAACAATCTGGAGGAAAGAAACGCCCTTAATATTGGCAACTAAACCCGAATAAATGAATAATAATCTTGATTTTGCTGCCCGAATTACAAAAGAGAATTGACAAGCCTGTATTCAAAGTTCAAAATATATGAACCTTCCTCGTTGAATGGTTTTCCCACCTGCGCTGAAAAGGTTTTTCTATGGTTCTTACTGCGACCAACAAAATCAGCTTCGTTTGCTCATTTGTATCAATGTTTCTTGCAGCAGGGTGGTCATCAGGTCAACCCCTAAGCCAGAAAATTGATGTAGAGATTGCCAAGCCTATTGCCGATTATGAAAAGAAAGCTGCTCCTATTTGTTCCGATCTGGAATTCATACGCAGGGTGACCCTTGACCTTACAGGTACGATACCCACGGTAGAGCAATCTCGAGATTTTGCAAAAAGCACGAATGTAAACAAGAGGTCGGAACTGGTTGATGCATTGCTAGCCAGTCCAGCCCACGCCTGGTACTTCGCAATGGTGTTGGATGTTACCTGGATGGAACGCAGGGGCGACAAACATGTGCCATCGGCTAGTTGGAAACAATATTTGCGTGAGTCATTGCTTGCGAATAAACCTTACGATGTGATGGTGAAAGAGATACTTTCAGCGGACGGAGTGGATGCGAAGACCAGGCCTGCAGCCAAGTTTTATCTGGATAGGGAAGGCGAGCCCCATTTGATAACCCGGGACATAAGCAGGTTGTTTTTGGGAGTGAACTGGCAATGTGCGCAATGCCATGATCATCCAAGGGTTGAGGATTATAAGCAGGATTTGTATTACGGGTTGTTTGCATTTTTCAATCGAAGTTATTTGTTTACTGATGCGAAGACCAAGCAATCGGTGTTTGCGGAAAAAGGCGAGGGGGATGCTAGTTTTCAATCCGTGTTTGATCCTGCGAAGGTGACTAAATCCAGCGGGCCTAAATTGTTCATGCGTGCAGCAATTGTGGAACCCAAGATGGAGAAAGGTAAAGAGTACGAAGTTGCGCCCACGAAAGAAGTGCGGGGGATACCCAAGTTTAGTAGAAGATCACAATTGGCGAATGAGTTGGCCCGGGGGGATTTTGCTCCCTTTGCCCGTAATGGTGCCAACCGCCTTTGGGCCCATATGATGGGTAGGGGCCTTGTTCATCCGTTGGATCTGGGGCATGGCGACAACCCTGCATCGCATCCTGAATTGCTTGATTTACTCGCAAAAGAATTTGTGAATGCAAAGTTCAATCATAAAGAAATATTAGGTCAGATCGCGAAAAGTAAAGTCTATCAGAGATCTAGCCAGGTGCCTAAGGGTTTGGAAGAGCCCAAGCCAGAACAGTATTTGGTAGGTGCGATCAGGCCATTGTCTGAAGAGCAATTCGCTTATGCAATTTTGCAGGCTTCGGGTTTTACTGATGCAGAGCGGGTGATACTTGGTGCGAAGGTGGAGGAAGCTGCGTTGCAGGCAAAGTTGGCACCCCAGGCGACGCCTATCATTAATGCGCTGGCAACCCCAGCCGGACAGGCGCCCGGTTATGAAGCCAGGGTGGAGCAGGCACTTTACCTTTCCAACAACGCCCAGTTGCAGGGATTGCTTTCGCCAAGAAAAGGTTCGCTTTCGTTCAGGTTATCTGAAATAAAGGATGCCAAGTTGTTTGCGGAAGAGTTGTATCTTGGGGTGTTGACCAGGCTGCCCACGGAAGACGAAAAGAAAGAAGTGGAGATGTTGCTTGGCAAAAAAGATGCGGATAAATCTGCGATAATAAGAGATTTGGTGTGGGCGTTAATGACCTCGATAGAATTTCGATTTCAGGTTTGATTTACTGAAGCAGGAGAATGACCAATGAATTGTAATTATGCGTGTAAGACGGTTGACCACGGAGTATCGCGCAGGGCATTTTTGGGAGGCATTGGAGGCTTGGGCCTTGGAGCCTTGGCTAACCCTTTGGCTGCGAAGGGGCTTACAGTTCAGCAAAAAAGAGTGCTTGTTGTATTTCTAGCTGGTGGCGTAAGCCAGTTGGAAACCTGGGATCCGAAGCCCGGCGTGGTGACTGGCGGGCCTTTTAGGGCAATTCCAACATCGGTGCCTGGCATCCATATCAGCGAGCTTCTTCCTTACACTGCAAGTTGGATGCATAAGCTGGCGTTGGTGCGGGGTATCAACACCAAGGAAAATGATCATGGCAAGGGTTCGTACATCATGCATACCGGGCGTAGGCAGGAGCCTGCGAATGAATACCCGCATTTAGGTTCGGTATGTTCAAAGTTGCTTACGGAAGACAAGAACCCACTGCCCGGTTATTTGAACATCACGCCCAATGGGGCAGGTGCGCAGAATTCAAAGGATGCAGCATATCTTGGGCCCCGGTTTGGCTCGGTGAGTATAAGCGATGGGAAAGCCCCCGCCAACTTGGAGAAGCCCGGGGCAATTAATTCTGAAGCGGAAATGCAGCGCCACCTGCTTAGGCAGAATGCGAATGAGCGGTTTTATGCACGTAGGAAATCTGCGATGACCGAAGCATACACCCAGACTTATGATCAAGCACGTATGTTGATGGAGAAGCGCGGATTGTTTGATATCACTTCAGAATCTGGGAAGCTTGCGGACAGGTATGGCAAGCATGACTTTGGAAGGCATTGTTTGTTGTCGCGTAGATTGCTTGAGGGCGGTGCAACTTTTGTGAAAGTGAGCCATACGAACTACGATACGCACCATGAAAACTTTGATTTTCATATTGAGCAGTTGGGCGAGTTTGATCGAACTTTTGCAACCCTTTTGGAAGATTTGGATGTTCGTGGCTTGTTGGATAGTACCTTGGTTGTGGTGATGAGTGAGTTTGGCCGTACACCTACGATCAATCGTAACTATGGCCGTGATCATTGGGGTACTGCCTGGTCGGTTGCGATGGGAGGTTGTGGAATTCAAAAGGGAGCAGTGGTTGGTAAAACAAATGCGACAGGAACCGCAGTGGTGGATCGGGAAGTGAATGGCGGGCATTTGTTCCATACTTATTTGAAGGCATTGGGGTTTGATTCGAAGAAGAACTTTTATGTGGACCAGAGGCCATTGCCCATGGCAGATCCGAAGGCTTCGCCCATCGAGGAAATATTGCTGTGATGCAAAACGACAAAGATGCCAAGAAGGAAGCTCCTAAAACTCCCGAGGTGGTGAAACCTTCACCACCTCCTGTTTTTCCGGGGTTGGATCCTGCTGCTGCAAGACAGGCGAAGGAGTTTAAGCATACCACCGCGTTGCTTGCATGCAGGTATGAACCAGCGGGAAAGTTTTTGTTTACCTCAGGGCAGGACAATACCTTGCAGCGCTGGGAAATAGAAACTGCAAAGAAGACGGATATGGCGGGGCATTCGAGTTGGGTTCGTGCGATGGTGTTTGCTCCCAAGGAAAAGTTGTTGTTCAGTGGCGGATATGATGGTCAGATCATTTCATGGAATTATGAATCAGCAGAACCCATTCCTCTTAGGCAGGTTCTTGCGCATCAGGGTTGGATAAGGGCGCTAAGTGTTGATCCTGCTGGGCAGAAGCTTGTTAGTTGTGGCAATGATGGCAGAATTGCGATTTGGTCAATTCCCGAATTGAAGCCAGTTCATTCATGGCAGGCCCATGAAAACCATGTCTATCAGGTGGGGTTTCATCCTTCAGGTAAAGAGATAGTCTCGGTTGATTTAAAAGGTATGGTTCGAATCTGGGATCTTACTGGAAAGAAAATCCGGGAGATTGAGGCGAAAGCACTGCATAAGTATGATTCTGGTTTTGGTGCGGATATTGGTGGTGCCCGATCGATGGCGTTTTCAACCGATGGAACCGTGTTGGCCCTTGCAGGAATTACCAATGTAACGAATGCATTTGCAGGTGTTGGTAATCCAATCATCTTGCTGGTTGATTGGGCTACGGGAAAGATCACCAAGGAACTTACCTCAAAAGAGAAGTTTCAGGGCACGATGTGGGGCGTCGCCTGGCATCCTGCTGGTTTTGTTGCAGGCACTGCGGGTGGTAATGGGGGTATGCTTTGGTTCTGGAAACCTGATCAGGCCAACGAATTTGCAGCGATAAAGCTTGCAGATAATGCTAGAGATATTTCAATTGCCCCGAATGGCAAGGCGATTGCGATACCATCATATGGCGGTTTTGCAAGGATCTTTGATATCACGCCGAATCTTAATCCGCCTAAAGAAACACCTCCAAAAGTTCCACCAGCCAAGAAGTAAGTTTTGGGTCAAATAAAACTGAAAGTGAGAAGGCACCCGGCTTTAATTCAG
>RFZJ01000149.1 GCA_009920765.1 Planctomycetota bacterium
TAACTCGTGCCACTACATCGAGGTATGGCATGCCCGGTTTAACCATCACCATATCTGAACCTTCAGCAATATCGAGAGCAACCTCACGGAGTGCTTCGCTAGAATTTGAAGGGTCCATTTGGTATGTTTTCTTGTCGCTTTTCCCAAGGTTATTTGCAGAACCTACTGCATCGCGAAAAGGACCATAAAAAGCAGATGCATATTTTGCAGCATAACTAAGAATTGCAACATGAGAAAACCCAGCGGCATCAAGTGTTTTGCGTATTGCACCAATCCTGCCATCCATCATGTCTGATGGAGCTATTACATCGCATCCTGCCCGAGCTTGCACAACTGATTGTTTGCACAATACTTCTACGGTTTCATCATTTACTACAATGGCGTTGCGAACCAATCCATCTTGACCATGCGAGGTGTAAGGATCTAGGGCGACATCGCATATAATACCTATATCTGGCACCGCCGCTTTAATTGCCCGGATGGTTCTGCAAACCAAGTTTTCAGGATTAAATGCTTCTTCACCTTCGGGCGTTTTTAAGTTAGCCGGAGTTGCAGGAAATAAAGCGATTGCTGGAATACCAAGATCGCGCGCTTCTTTTACGGCCAGTATCAATAAATCGATCGATAACCTTTCAACACCAGGCATGGATGCTATGGGAGTTCTGGCGTTAATTCCTTCTTGGATGAATACAGGCCATATAAGGTCGCTTACTGTCACGCGATGTTCGGAAACCATACTCCGGATCCAAGGATAAGTCCTTAGTCTTCGTGGTCTGATAGTTGGTGGCCAATGAATGTGGGGAACCGGTTCATTTGGATTATTGCTCATGAATACATCCCTTGTTTTTTATAATTCATCAGATTTACATCTTATTGTACTTGATGGCGATATGGAAGAAATCGTTTTAGGATTAATCTAAAAGCGATAGGTACATTATTTAGATTCAGGTGTATTAGAGTGAGTTGTTTTTGTTTATTTGTTCTTTAGCAATGTAGGGTGCGTAATTCAGCATCTTGACTTTAAACGGTGCATCAATTTGGTAGTGAATGCCTCGCCATTCAATGTTTCGAGAAAATAGGGCAAATAATAATGCCTTGGGGTAAATCATCTGGGTAAGAATCAGGGCGGGAATAAAGGCAGCAAGTTTTAGCGGAGTCAGCCATCCGGTACATTCATTTCGTTTTTTTACAATTCTCCTGACAAGATGTTCTAGTAAAAACAATTGGCACAATGTAATCAAACTGTAACTACCTAGGCTTATAAATGCCAGCAATGTAATCGAAGGTTCGTCAAACACTAGTCCGGTTGCAATTAATATTAATATGGCAAATGGAACTAAGGTTACCAAAATGCCATGCAATACAATTTTCCACCATGATGAATGGTAAAGTATCGCCCAGAGTAATTGCCTTTGAATCCATGGAATCAGCGAAGGTAAGGTTACAGATTCTCGATTAATCATGATGATTGAAGGTGCAAAATGAATTGAATATTCGTGTTTTTTTAGAATATCAAAAAGTGGGACATCTTGAACTAATGCCTTATCGTAAAAATCAAGAACATTGCATTTTCGTAAGACATCCATTCGAATGGCCAAAGATCCACCCCATGGGATTTTGAAAAATATCATCTGGAGTACTGCAGGAATGTTCCAGATATAACGGATTAGGTCGCCCATATTGGCATGACTTGGGAAGTACCAGCGTTGCCCGGTTACCGCTCCAATTTTTTCGTTTTCTAATGGTGCTACTAATTCTCGCAACCAGGTTTCGTGTGGCACTGCGTCCGCGTCAATCATTGCAACCACTTCGTAATCATTCAAATTGTTTTGTATAGTTTGCATTAATGCACTATTTACTAAGCTGCAGGTTTTTCTGCGGTTTAGTAATACACTTATTTTTACATTGTTTTTATTGCTGGACCGGATTATGTCTTCAGCAAATGCATAGACCGGGTCGTTTTGATGATCTACTACGATGATAATATCATAATTCGGATAATCTTGATTAAGTAACGCTGGCAGTGCCGTTGCTAAAAAGGGATCTAATCCTCTTAAATTTAGGCAAACAACTACTTTTGGGCATTCATTGTTATTTAAGGTTTTGGGTTTCCAATGCCAAAAGGTTTGCGCAATGTTTAAAATTAAGATCGAGTGGGTCAGGATAAGCACGCAAGTGGCAAAAAAAACTATTATTGCAATTGAAGTCATTTGCCCTGATTTTCTTAAGTAAGTATTGTAATGCTTTGTCAACGCTTCATAATAGCAGTTATTAGCTTGTCAGCAATTGTATGAAAAGTTTTCATGTTATCGGTTGATGATTATTTGTGTTTTGTTTTCAAGATATGAATCATTTCTGGTAAATTATCCAAAGTATATGAATAATTATCTTGTTGTTTTTGTTTGATTTAGATTATTTATGTTTATCTATTTACACTTTGCTTGATAAGGATTTTCTTATGAGAACTTTTCTCGCAGTTTTGTTTGTTTGTCTTTTTCTTTCCTTCGAACTTTTTTCTCAGCAGGGGGATTCTGATAAAGACTTACTTGTATTGTTGACGAAAATGGAAAAAGACTCATGGGTTGCTATGAAAGCTAAGAACGAGGAGTTTTTTAAGACTTACATGGCTGATGATGCCCGGGGGTTTATGGCAGATGGTTCTGAAGTGCTTAAAGATGACTTTATAAAGAACCTTAAAGATTGGGATCTCGAATCTTATTCCATGGGTAAAACTTCACTGCTGCAGGTTAAACCCGGCGTTTGTTTTATATTTTACAAGTTAAATTACAGCGGTAATCACAAAGGCAAGAAGATCAAGTTTGATGATTTGCAGAGTTCCTCTCTTTATGTTCTCCGTGATGGCAAATGGCAGGAAATTTTTTATCAGGAAACTGTCATGCCAAAATCTAGCAATGTAAAGTAGTGCTTTTATGGGTTCGATGGTTTTAAGCTTTGTTTTGGGTAGATAATTCAGCTAGAGATGACTTTTTGACTGGGATTTAATTGTTATCTAGGATTATTTCAGAATTATTATTCAGTAATGCCCCACTTATACTAATGTAATTGACCGGGTTTACCCGAATCTTTAAAATTAATACTGATTCGTTTAATAAGATAGGGGTTTAGGCGTGAATCTTTTTAAGTTTTTTCTGTTGATAATTTCATTTGTTACATCGCATTTTTTTGTAATCCGTGCTCATGCGTCTACCCAATTGTCTGATTCATTTTCCAAAGCCAGCCAGGTTCTTTTAAAGAATTGTGTTTCGTGCCATTCTTCCGCTGGAAAAATTCGAGGTGGATTGGATCTTTCCTCCATTGAAAAAATTTTGGAAGGAGGTATTACTGGGCAGGTTCTGGTGCCGGGGCGATCAGCTGAAAGTTTGTTGATTCAGATGATCATGCCGGGGCGTTCGCCACACATGCCGCCTAAGGGACAGTTGTCGAAAGATGAAATCGAAATATTAAGTAAATGGGTTGATGGTCTCAATCCTTCTGCTTTGAAAAACAAGTCTTCTGGGAAGGATCACTGGGCTTTTAAAAAACTTGAAGCCCCAGCAGTCCCTGGGGTCGATCAAAATCCTTGGGGTTATCAGCCCCTCGATGCTTTTGTACTGGCCAGCCTTGATGCCAAAGGACTTAAACCTTCTCCGATCGCTGATAAAACTACATTGATTCGGAGGGCTTATTTTGACCTTACCGGCCTACCACCTAGTCCCTATGCCATCCAAAAATTCCTGAATGATACTTCGGTCAATTCCTTTGAAAAAGTAATCGATGAACTTTTGGCTTCTCCCGCTTACGGTGAGCGTTGGGGGAGACATTGGCTTGATCTTACACGTTATGCTGACAGTGGTGGCTTCCATAATGATGTCCCCCGACCAAATGCATGGCGTTATAGGGATTATGTAATTAAGAGCATTAATGAAGATAAACCGTTTGCCCAATTTATTCGTGAACAACTTGCCGGCGATGAAATTGAAAATGCAGGGGATGAACAACTTATTGCCACGGGTTTCGGTCGTAATGGTCCATCGAATGATGACAACATGGGTAAGACCCCCCAAGACATTGAAAAATATCGCCTTGATGAGCTTGATGGGGTTATTAACACCACTTTCACCACTTTCTTAGGTTTGACGCTTGGTTGCGCACGTTGCCATGATCATAAGTATGATCCGATTTCGCAGAAAGATTACTATCAGGTTCTCGCAATCTTTAATGGAACTTCCAAGAAAGATTTGCCTCTGGCAGGCAATACCATCGAAAAAGGCAAACTCAAGGACCCTGAGCGCGGCATCATGGCTCTCATTGACTCCATGGCCCAGCCGAAGCCAACCCATATTCTCTGGAGGGGGGACCTTAATAATCCCGGTCCTATTGTCAAAGCGGCAGTTCCTTCGGTTTTGACTTGGAAGGATTGGCCGATCCCCGACGTTGCTAAAAATACAAAATCGTCAAAACGCCGCCTTGCACTGGCAGATTGGATTGCTTCGCCCGAGAACCCTCTGACTTACAGGGTTCTGGCTAATCGATTTTGGCAGCATCATTTTGGTCGTGGACTTGTGGAAACTTCTGGTAATTTCGGTCGTAGCGGTGCCCTATCTTCCAATCCGGATCTACTCGACCACCTTGCCACCTGCTTGGTCAATAATGGCGGTCAGTGGAAAAACTTCCATAAATACATTATGTTGAGTGCCACTTACCAGCAGTCTTCGAGTCATGTTGCGGAATGTGCTGTGATAGACCCTGAGAATCATCTTCATTGGCGCCAAAACAAACGCCGGCTTGAAGCTGAGGCGATCCGTGATAGCATTCTTTCTATTTCTGATTCGATTAATTTGGGGATGGGTGGACCAGGTGTAAAGCCCCGGATTCGTTCCGAATTGTTGCCAGCCAGTCAGCGAAACAAATGGCCTTTGATCGCCAGGGAAGGGCCCGAGCATTGGCGGCGGAGTGTTTATATTTATTCCAAACGACAACTTCTTTTTCCTTTACTTGATCTTTTTGACGCTCCGAACACAACTGATGTTTGTGATTGTCGATTGGCCAGCATTGTTCCAACTCAGGCCTTGCTACTTATGAATGATGAATTTGTGGATGATCAGGCTAGGCGATTCGCCGAATCATTGCTTAAAAAGCATGGCTCAGACCTGGATATTTTGATTCAACAGTCCTGTTACAGGGCACTTGGTCGTTTTCCTTCCAGTGATCGCGTGCATCAAGCCCGCACCTTTATGGATCAGCGGATTTTGGCATATCGTGAATCCAAAAGCAAAACGCCTGAGTTTGACGCAATTGTCGATTTATGTCATGTTTTGTTTAACACCAATGAGTTTGTATTCATCGATTGAAAGGCGAAGTGAATGTTTACACGACGGGAATGGCTCAGCCATACTGGTGCGGGTTTTGGATCACTTGCACTTGCCAGCCTTCTAAGTCAGGATGGATACGCTATTGATCGCTCATCAAATCCCCTGGCTTCATCGGTTCCTCATTACCCCGCCAAGGTTCGTTCGGTGATTTTTTTATTCATGTACGGTGGCCCTAGTCATATAGATCTTTTCGACCCGAAACCTACGCTTGCAAAATATGATGGGCAGGCGATTCCGGTTTTCAAGCAGGACGATGTTTTTATGAGTGGCAAAACCAAGAACATTGCCATGAAAAGTCCTTATAAGTTTGCCAAACATGGGCAGTCAGGAATTGAAATCTCTGAAACATTTCCGGAATTAGCTAAACATGCCGACAAACTCTGTATTATACGTAGCATGCATTGTGAGAGTAACAATCACGGGCCTGCGATTTTCCAAATGAACAGCGGTTCGATTCTTGCAGGGCGCCCCAGTTTGGGTTCTTGGCTAACATATGGCCTTGGTACTGAAGGTGAAAATCTTCCCGGGTATGTAGTTATGCTGGATTACCAAGGTGCACCGATCAACGGTGCAATGAACTGGTCGAATGGATTTATGCCAGCAGCGTATCAGGGAGTACCATTTCGTTCCGGTGGTGAACCAATCGCATATCTTTCGCCCCCTGCGGGAGTAACCCGCGGTCGTCAGCGTGCGAGACTCGATTTACTAAGGCAATGGAATGAAGGTCATGCCGTTGCCAATCCTGCGGATTCTGCACTTAGTGCACGAATTGCTTCCTATGAACTTGCCTTCCGCATGCAAACCCATGCTACCGAGGCGGTGGATCTAGTTGGAGAATCTGAGGAGGTTAAAAATCTTTATGGACTCGACAATAAAATTTCACATCATTTTGGTAGGAATTGCCTGCTTGCCCGTCGTCTTGTTGAACGGGGAGTCCGATTTATCCAGCTTTATAGTGGCGGGAATGAGGGCCCCAAAGCCTGGGATGCCCATGACGACTTGAAGAAAAACCATGATCTTCATTGTGCGGAGACTGACAGGCCGATAGCTGGATTGCTGACTGATTTAAAAAATCGAGGTTTGCTCGATTCTACGCTGGTCATTTGGGGCGGTGAATTTGGGCGCACCCCGACCGCTGAGGCGGGGAAGGGGAGAGACCATCATGCCCGAGGCTTTACAATGTGGCTTGCTGGTGGTGGAGTTCGAGGTGGAACCATCCATGGTGCTACTGATGAGTTTGGTTACCATGCAGTGGAGAATAAGGTTTCCGTGCCGGACCTACATGCCACAATCCTTCATCTTCTTGGACTTGATCATAAAAAACTTACTTATCGTTTCATGGGTCGTGATATGCGATTGACTGATGTTAGCGGCGAAATCATCAAGCCGATCCTCGCTTGAAATATAAACGGGCGGACAATTACAGTGGCCTTCAATTTTCAATAGAAGTAAGCTTTCATAATCCTTGGCTGTCCAATATGTTAATTAGGCATAAGTTTGTGAGAGTTTTGGTGAAAGAAAATTTGAAAGCCAATAAAATTATTCTAGATGTTATGAAAATCTTAAACTACACGAGAGAATTATTTGAAAAGACTGTGTTTGACTTAAATTAATTTTTAGTCTAAACAATTATTTACTTGGTTGTAACTAGGCTTTTATTAAAAGACGATTTTAAAATAATTGCGATTTTGGTTTTCATCGTCCCACTTTGCCCAGACGACTGCAATGAACACTTGCCACCGTCGCTACCGAGGGCAGTCGCAGCGGTTTGCCTTCCTTGACGTCGACGAGTTCATGTATGTCGGCAAGGGCGGCCTCGATGCTGTGCTGCCCTTGTGGGTCTCGTGCGTCCTGCTTGCCAACACGTGGGGCGTCATGGAGCCGCTAGAGCCCCCCGTCGTGCTGTCCAAGCTGCTTGCGGCAGATGTGCTGACCCTCGGGCCGCTAGTTGATTTAGAGGGAGACCCCCATTCGCAGTACCGCCACAAGGTCTACGCCCACGGCAAGGACATCGCCGTCTGCCGACTCACGGCCAATGGACTGCTCGACCAGACGTTCGACGGCGACGGCAAACTGAGCATCGGGTTCGACCTGGGCGGCACCGACGACGACACCTGCGGCGGCATGATGATCGATCCGCACGGCAGGATCGTGGTGGCCGGTTCCGTCGCTCTGGGCAACGCCGGGACCGAGTTCGGCGTCGTGCGTCTCACCGCCGCGGGCCAGGCCGATCCCGCGTTCGACGTCGACGGGAAGGCGGTCGTGTCGTTCAGCAACGGGTTGCCGTCCGAGGCGATTCCCACCGGAGTATGTTCGGACTCGCACGGCAGCCTCATCGTCAGCGGTATCGTGAGCCAGATGGTGGGAAAGCCACCGCACGCCCAAATTTACGGCGGCGTTGCCAGGCTCCTCGTCACCGGAGCGCCAGA
>RFZJ01000150.1 GCA_009920765.1 Planctomycetota bacterium
GGCGCGCCTTAGATATCGAATATATCTAACGCTTTAAGGTTAGCCATTACCTTACTCCAAATTCTTTTGCGCTTACCCGGTCGAATGTCGAATGGGTTGGAAACACGGTGCTATACGCTCCTGCTGGGTCTTGGAACACAAGTAATTCCACTTACATGGCTTTGCAATTGACAGCGCAAAATGGAGATGGCAGTACCATTCATGCTGGTGATGTACTGAATGTTTATGCCCCATTTTTTCAAACCAACACCCGTTATGTAACTATCAATAACAATCCATTGCCAAAAATGCCATCATGGCTTTCCTTGACAGATGTAAACGGTACTCAAGGAATAGGAAACCTCTATGAATCACCTTCACAGATGGTGTTTGGTTGTGATTCCGTATTTGCATCGAACGCAACCGATCCAGATATATCTGGTGCGACCTCTGCTCTGGGAACCTATCTTGGTTCCATTGAAGATTCAATTGCCGCTGCTTTCAACCGTGGAATAGCTTCGAATTTTAGTATTCAGCCAGATAACTGGGCCAGTTTCCCGGCCATTTCTGGAAATCCAAATGTTTCTGCCTCGGGATCAAGTCAGATAACGAATGAGATAACTTATTATTATGCTGTTACTGCCATTAATGTGCTTGGAGAATCCACGCCCAGTTTGGTGGTGCCAGCCACTTTGCTACCAGGGCAGGTTGCCACCATCAATTGGACACAAAATCCTAATCCTGTTCCACCAAGCTTGAGTTTTAATATTTACCGGGGAACTACCCCGGATATTGGGGCTATGCAATTACTGCAAAATGTAAGTGGAAATACCCTGACTTTCACCGATATCGGTGCTGCTTCATCAAATCCCAGCACTCACCCCCCGTTTCAGTATTATGCAGCAAACAGTACTTCGAATTGGTATTCCTATTTTACCCAAACCAATAGTTCGGTAGATCCTGTAAATGGTGTCAGTATCAATGGGCTTTCTTATGGTTTTGCCTATGCTGATCAGGGCGGTCTTTCCACCAATGCATTTTTCAGCACTGGAAATTTCCCCCCTAGCATTGGCGTGCATATGGGGTTGGTATCTGGGCCAGAGTTTATTACCCAACTTCTGGCAGATGCAACTCAAAGCCAGTCCTATTCCCAGCAAATTCAAGTCAGTGGCAATGTAAGTAATCTTAGTTATTCCATAACCAGTGGTTCGTTACCGGTAGGTTTAACATTAAACCCCAATACAGGCATCATAAGCGGAACCCTCACCGCTACAGCGGCCACCTCCACCTTTACGATTCAGGTAAGCGGTAAAGAAGATAATTCGCCCTTTGCGCCCATATCCCGTTCGTTTATGCTGACGGTTAATAGTTCGCAGCCTGCATCCCAGTCCCTAACAATTTCTGGGTTAACAGTTCCTATTTCAGGGCCAAGTTATCTAACGCTTGAGCCGGTTTCCCTAGGGATAGCTGCTGGTTCAGCCAGCCAATCTTATACACGAACCATATCAGTTTCAGGTGGTACTGGGCCGTATACTCTTACACCAACTACTAGTATTGGCGCAGGGCAAGTCCTTTATACGCAGTTTCCGATAAATACAAATACCCCAATTAATTCTCTTAATAACGTTTTTACGCTTACAACCGTCAATCCTTTGACTCTTGGCTCTGGCCAGACAAGTATAACTTTTGAAATAAAGGATTCTGCTACACCAACCCCAAACACCATTCAATTTATATTGAACACTAATATTTTGCCTGCTTTAAGCATTAATGTACCATCAACACCCACTGCTTATGTAGGCATTCCTTATTATCAAAAGCTTCAGACGAACCAAAATCCAATACAGGTTCCAGAATATCCTTGGGGAGAATTGACTTATTCCTTGGCGAATGGTTCCAGCCTGCCCCCTGGCCTCACCCTAACACCTTGGGGTGTCATTCAAGGCACGCCAACTACTTCCTCAGGTAGCCCATTTAGCTATACGGTTCAGGTAACGAATCAGGTGACAGGGGTTACGGAAACTGCCACTGCCAGCTTATCAATGAATGTGCAGCTAAACAGCAGTTATACTGCCCTTGCTATTACCAATCCGGGAACTTTGCTACCTGTTTTGGGAACTACCTATAACTCTGGCAGTCCATTGGCAACCATTACAACGACCGGGGGATCGGGTGGGGTTCAGCTTGAGTTGATTAATGGTCAACTGCCCACTGGCCTGATTTTTGATAATCAGACCGGAAAGATAACTGGTACTGTTTCTGCTTCTTCACCGGGTGGCGATTTTTCGATAACCTTCCGTGCAATTGATATTCAGGGGCATATCGCTTACCAGAATGTCACCATTTCGGTGACATCTATAAGCCCACCTTCCACCCAAAGCGGTGGCGTACCAATTCCTTACGATGTTTATCAGGCTACGAGTTCACTCATCATTCCCGGTACCGGGTTTAATGCCATCACATTCAACGACAATCTATTGACTGTGGGTTCAATCAGTACAACCATTCTAAACTCAACAACATTGAATGAGTTGGCGGCCAACCTGAACAGCCCTCTTCCGCTCTCTGGAACAATCAATTTAAACTTGGCAGTTAATGGCGGTACGCAAATTACTTCGAATGGTTATGCCAATATCCGCTCCAATCCTACTATTACACAAAGCACGGGAAATCTGGCGCAAAATTCCAGTACGCTTTATATTAATGGTACCAATTTTGGCACGGGGAATTCCGGTACAGTACCTTTCGGCGGTTATAGATATTTCATCAATGCCACGAATGTGACTAACGAAGCCCAGTTGATTTTGACAGACAGTCATGGTGATGTCATTCCCTATAGCAGCATAGGAAATGGAAACTATTCCACTACCATGGAAATTTCCGGGCTTAATCTTTCCAATGCTGCTGCAGGTGATTTGAATGCAAAATTAGTGGTGAATGGGCAAACGATTTTTGGACCCACCCCAGTTGGAACTATTGTTGCCGCTAATGCGCCCCCAACGATTAACTTTAACCAGAATAACACCACTTATCTGACGAACGCCGGCCCAACTTATACGGTGCTAATCACCGGCAGCGGTTTTCAACCTTTTTCCGGTTCAGCAGTAACAGTTGATTTAAAAAATGATGCATTCCAGAATATTACGGTTACCAGTACCCAAGTACTAAATGACAATTCTTTGCTTGTAACATTTTCTGGAACTCGGCCCACCAATCTGTTTGCCCGTGTTTTTGTGAATGGTGTTGGAAGCGCGGCCAATACTACCGATCAGACTCCTAGTCATTACCCAAGTGGATATGTGCAGGTCGCTTCATTAAACAGTAGTGTCGGAGAAATCAATTCGAATCCAGCTATAGCGATTAATGGCACGCAATTCATTATTTATGGACAGGGATTTGTACCTCCTTCGCTAAATCAAAATGCTCCAACCAGCGTAAGCAGCTTGCAATATCTTGTTCCAGGAATTGGTTTTTCAAGCATTAGTTCAAGCAATTACACCTCGGTTTGTTTAACACCAAATATTATTTTGGTAACCCTTAATGGCTCTATTCAAACTCTTGCTCCGAGCGGCATCCAGATTAATGCCACATTACAAAATCCTTCTCAGGGTGGTACAAATGGATTTTTATTGTTTAATATTGCACCAACAATAAACCAAACTCAGCCGACCATAACACCCTACACCGGGTCATCCCCAAATCCGATTTCCAATGATGGATACTCGCTTAGCATTAATGGATCTAATTTTGGCACTGCTGTAAGTTCTACCGGATCTGTAGGAAACACCTTTGTGCAGTTGTATTTGGGTAATTCCACCACCACTCCTCTTTTTAGCTTTATAAACAGCTTTTTCAGTACTGCGCAGGGTTCAATGAATAATGGAACAGGTGTGCAGGATGTCACCATAAACGGTACTACCGCCATGACGGTGAATCTTGCAGGCTCCTTGCCTGTGGGCGATATCTACGCAGTAGTTACCACGCAGGGAGTATCCAGTTCGCTAACCAAAGTGGCAACCATAGCAAGTTCGGCTTCAACGCCTACTATCACAAGTAGCACCCAGAAAATTTCCCTTAACCCTACCCGGATCATTATCAACGGAACTAATTTTGACACTAATGGCAGTAATTTGGTCACTCTGAGTCAGGGAACAGTTGTTTCTGTAACTGCAGATTCATCTACTCAACTTGTAGCGATTGTAGATGGTATCACCACCCCAGGGGCGTTAAATGCCTCGGTCGTGGTGAATGGGGTATCTAGTGGAAACCCAGTTCAGGTTGCTGATGTGGTTGCGGGTGGGCCGGATATCAAATTTAGTATTGGCAATCTTTCGCCAAGTGCAACAAGGTTGGTGATAACCGGTTCCAACTTCAGCCCCACCAGTGCGAACAACACCGTAACGCTTTATTCTCAGGCGGGTGCGATTGCAAATGCTGTGACGAATGTTGTTGCAAATGGTAATAACCAGTTGACCATAACCATAGCTCCAAACACCCTTCAGAATATTCCAGCCGGGCAGTTGTATGCCACGGTAAGTGTTAGCAACACATTGAGTGACACGGTTCAGGTTGCCTATGTGGCCTCCAGTACATTACCTGCCCCCACCGTTACTACCAATACAGGCAATCTTTCCCAAAATGCATCGACCTTGGTGATTAACGGCACCAATTTTGACCCAACGGGAACCAATGTTTTAACTCTGACAGATTCCGGCAGCGCCGCTGTGCCTTATGCGTCCGTGGTGGTGAATTCGCCAACCCAAATAACGGTAAGTTTTAGCTCAGCGATTAGCATTTCTGGTGCTCTTTTTGCACAGGTCGAAACGGATGGTGTAATAAGTAATCGTGCCCAGGTTGCAACTGTTGTTACATCAACCGTACCAACTATCACGCAATCCATTAGTACAATTGCAGCAAATGCTACCAGCCTTACCATTTTTGGTTCTGGCTTTGATACTTCAAGTGGCGCAAGCAATCATCTAGAACTTAGCTCGGGATCTCTTACTTCCGTTCAAGTGATTAGCAGCAGCCAGTTGATCGCAACTTTGAATCCCAGTGCAGGTTTGTTGGACCCCGGCATACTTACAGCAACGGTAACCGTTAATGGCGAGCGAGCAGGGCCTACGCAGGTTGCCACGGTAAATGCCGTACCAGTGATTACCCCTAGTTCCGCCCTTTTACCAGCCAACGCTTCCACTATGTATATTTATGGAACTGGGTTTAGCACCACACCCGGTAATAATACAGTAGCACTATCCAGTGGTTCTGGAACAGTGACAGGTGCTACAACTACTAAATTGACAGTGACACTTGTTACTGCCCCGACCGCTGGCAATCTTACAGCAACAGTGGTTTCCAACGGCGTTTCCAGTCAGGCCGCCGTCATCAATTCTGTTCAGCCAGTCATTACCCAAAACACCTTGGTGATAGATCAGCAAACCTCTACTACGATTACCATCAATGGTGTTGGATTTGATTCAGACAAGACCAAGAACAGTGTGGTATTATCTTCAGGGGCTGGCGTAGTGACTGCGGCAACATCAACCCAGTTGACTTTCCAGTTTTCCTCGCAACCTGCGCTTGGCAACCTGCTTGCCACGGTAACCAGTAATGGAGTTGCAAGCACTCAAACCCAGATTGCCACAGTGGGCACCAAAAAGATAACCCTGGCCACCCCGGCTGCCGGGGCAGTGGATGGGCAAGCCTTTGCCACACAACCAGTCATCACATTCCTAGATGCCTCCGGCCAGAGAATACAAAGCGATAGTACAAGCGTGGTAACCATGGCGGTAAGTACGGGGGCAACTACGGTTGGCACAGTTACAGCTACTGCCGTGAATGGCCAAGCCACCTTTGCCACTGTAGGGATTGATGGAACACCCGGTAGCCAATACACCTTGACCTTTACTTCGCCCAATTTCCAGACAACTTCGCAATTAATCACCCTTTCGGCAAATACCGCTACTCAGCTTGGTTTTTCCCAGCAGGCGATTGGGGCCAGCAGTGGACAGGCATTTACCACTCAGCCGATCATTACGATTTTGGATTCTCAGGGGCACCTTGTAAGCAATGATAATACCAGTCTGATATCCATGTCGGTTAGTGGCGGAGCAACCACAGTTGGGACTGTTACATTGCGGGCGGTCAACGGAGTGGTGAACTTCACCAATGCAGGCATTTCTGGCACTAGCGGGATTCCTTATACCCTCACATTCAGTTCCGGTTCGCTAACACCTGCCACCCAGAGCATTACAATCAATCCTGGTGCGCCTACCCAGATAAGCCTATTTACGGCTGCTGCTGGTGCGGTTGATAACACTGCTTTTACTACACAACCAGTCCTTCGTATTCTGGATCATTTCGGGCAGATTGTAACTTCAGATAATTTCACCCAGGTAACGATATCTGTCAATAATAGTGGCGCTTTAATTGGTACCTTTACCAAAACAGCAGTGAACGGAGTAGTTACCTTTACAAATGTAGGAATTGATGGAGTGTCTGGTGCAAACTATACCCTCACCTATGCAGCAAATGGATTGACATCCACACAGCAATCAATCCAGCTTACGCCAAATGATAATCCAACCAAGTTGGGAATTGTCACCCCTGCAAGTGGTTCTACCAATGGCCAGGCCTTTACCATCCAGCCTGTCATTTCCATTCAGAATAATGCAGGTTCGGTTGTGCCATCCAGCGCAATTGTAACCATGACGGTTTCAAACGGTGCACAAGTAATTGGAGTATCAACGGCAACAGGTTCCAATGGTGTGGCCACCTTTGGGAATGTTGGAATCAGTGGTGCGACAGGAATTACCTACACCCTGACATTCTCATCCAATGGCCTCACATCCGTTACCCAGCCAATTGTGATCAGCCCTCTGGTTCCTTCAAAAATTGGATTTTCCGCTCAAGCTTCTGGTGCATCTGATGCCAGACCATTTGTCGTTCAACCCGTACTGCTCATTCAAAATTCTGCTGGGCAAACTGTGACCACAGATAATACTACCTCGATAACCATGAATGTCAGCACCGGCGCAACCACCATTGGAACCATCACCCAAACTGCGGTGAATGGTACCGTTACCTTTACCAATGCTGGAATTGATGGGTTGCCGAATACCAATTACACGCTGACATTTACATCTAGCGGGTTGACGCCAGCTACTCAGCCAATTTACCTGAATCCCGGAGTGGCAACCCACCTGAATCTTTCCACACCAGCCGCTGGAGCGGTAATCGGAAATGCCTTCAGCACACAACCTGTTCTGCAAATTCTAGATGCAAATGGTCAGGTGGTCACCTCCGACAGCACCACTTTGGTCTCTATGCAGGTTACCTCTGGCGCAAGTATCATTGGCACATCGAGCGCCATGGCAAACAATGGCATTGTGAGATTTACCAATGTCGGGTTAACTGGGACTGCTGGCAATTACACCCTTAGTTTTGTTTCCGCTCCATTA
>RFZJ01000016.1 GCA_009920765.1 Planctomycetota bacterium
CATTTAATTGTATTATTCCCTGCTCGCCCCCTATCTTCATCCTTAAAGCCCTCAAGCGTTTCTTCAACCTTTCATTTTTCAGCACTGACATCTTCAACATCCCTATAATTTACCTTGTAACTCAGTCCTTAAATATCAAAAGCCCTTTAAATACAGGATTAATCATGGCCAGCGGACAAAAATCTCAAGTCATTGGCAACTTCTTCGACTCCCGCTGGAACGCCTACCGCGACTTCCTGAACCTTGATCTCTTAAACCACAAAACCCTTTTCCAGCAACTCGCAACCCATATCCAAGCCCATCTCCCCAAAGATTACTCTTTTCTGGATCTTGCCTGTGGCGATTGCGAACCAGCAGGCAAACTACTGAAAATCCATCCCGCAAAATCCTATGTCGGAGTTGATATCGCAGCTGAAGTCCTCAAACTTAGCTTCACCAACCTTAAACATTTTCTTGGTAAAAAAAACCTCATCCCACTCGACTTCACCCTTTATCTTGAAGAACCAGGAGAATCTTTCGACCTCATTCTTTTAAGCTACTCCCTCCATCATCTTAAAACCGAAGACAAAAGACGCTGCATTGAAAACGCCCGCAAAAAACTTAACCCAGGCGGCTTCCTCGCAATCATCGATGGCATGCGCCTAGATGGCCAATCCCGCGAAGATTGGCTCAACCTCTGCTACAACTACATGGAAAATAAATCTGAAGGCAAATGCCCCGAATCATGCAAAATTGTAAAAGCACACATGATCGAAGCAGATATCCCCGAAGAAGGCAGGGAATACCTGCGCATGGCTAAAGAAGCGGGTTATTCAAAGGCAGAACTCTCATTGGAGGAAGCCAGCGGCCTGGGTATCCTCTTTGCCCATGCATAAAGCTATTTAACCATCCTTACTAATTTGAGCTTTTCTCTCTCTCTTTTTTTTGCTTTTTCCCCAAACTCCAAGCCTTCTTCCTGGAGGGTTGGGAACTGGGGGGAAAAGAAACGAACAATGAATACCACGAATGGGATTTCAAACAACAGCTAGAGGGGTTTTGCCAGCTTCTGCTTTATATCTGCTTACTTTTACAAATACATTTTTAAAGGAGGGAGTACGCGATACAGGATCAATGTCTTTCGAAACCAATATGTTTGCCTCGGGAAAATACATCAGGGCATTCCCCCGCCTGATATCAAAAGGTCTCACTTTTATAGGCCCCATATTTGCAGTGGCACTACTAACATTGACTTCATCATCTTCTTTGAAACCAAAGCTTTTGATGTCCTCAGGATTTAAAAGAATGACATCCCTGCGCTCCTGCCCACGATAAATGTCTTGCTCTTCGTACACGACGGTATTGAACTGGCCTTCGCTTCTTACCGTCATAAGGCGCAACAGCCCCTCAGGTACATCTTGGGAGGTAAGCGGATCGGTTGAAAAGAGAGCCTTGCCAGTGGATGTCGGAAAATGGCCTTCATGAAAGATACGGCCTTTAACAGGAAACTCAGCTTTGCTGGTATCCGTTTTGGCAATATCCTCGTAACCTGGAACAATTTGACTAATCATCTCGCGAATGGTGCGATGCATTCTTAAAGCACGCCAATCGAGGTTGGGCAAATCACCCACAACCCGGCTTCCAAGAGTTGCAAGGATTTCAACTTCACTTTTAAGGCCACTATATCGTGCAGGGCCGCCATCGCTTACACGCACAAAATTAAACATCGATTCCTGCGTTGTAAGTTGGGGTTCTTCATCCCTGGCCAACACCGGAAGAATCAAGGTTTCCTTGGCCAATCCCCAGGCATGACCTGTATTCAGCGTGGTGTTGAGGTAGGTGATAAGGTCAAGTTTAGCAAGAGAATCAGCAGCGAAATTAGAGTCTGGGTTACTTCCAAAAAGATTGCCACCCAGACAAAAAGCGGCTTTCATATTGCCATCATAGGTAGCCTGCATACAAGCCATGGTATCTAATCCGGGCGAGCGGGGCAGGGTGGTTTTCAAATAACCTTCCAGATTATTTAAAAATTTCTCTTTTAAATTGGGCACTACGCCCATAGACCCGATTCCCTGAACATTGGAATGTCCGCGGATGGGTAATAATCCTGAAGAAGGCTTGCCCACCATGCCACGAAGGAGGGCAAGGTTGACAATGGCACGAACATTACTGGTTCCGTTGAGGTGATGGGTGATACCCATGGTCCAGCCAAAGACTACATTCTTGGCCTTGGCATAGACATCTGCGACCTCTTGGATTTGGGCTTGGGAAATACCCGAATCTTTTTCGATGGTTTCCCAGGAAAGCTCGCCAATCATGGTTTTGAATGCTTGAAGCCCTTCGGTGGATGCTTCGAGAAAGGATCCATCAACTTGATCTTTTTCTATCAAAAGTTTGGCGATGCCATAAAGCAGAGCAAGATCGCCCCCGATGTGAGGTTGCAGGTAATGGCTTGCGATATTGGTACCAAAAAATAGACTTAGCATATCACTTGGAACACTAAAATTAACCAATCCGATTTCTTTGACAGGATTAATAACGATTACTTTGCCACCTCGCCTGCGGATTTGCATCAAGGTGCGCATAAGCCTGGGGTGATTAGAGGCAGGGTTACCCCCGATAAGAAAAAAGAGATCTGTCTTGTCTAAATCCTGCAGATCTACAGTTGCGGTGCCTGTCCCCAATGACGCAGTCAACCCCGAACCACTTGCCTGATGGCAGTAAAACGAACAGTTGTTGACAAGGAATCCCGCCTCATTGGAGGATCTTCCGGAGGCATAAAAGAAATGCTGTTCAGGCGGATGATCCTTCATCTGTTTTACGATACGATTAAAGGCAAAATCCCAGTCCACGATACGGTAATGGGTATCCCCAGGGCCTGCATAAAGAGGGTGTACAAGTCTGCCACACCATTCGAGTTCGCGGGATGAAAGTGCCTGAAGTTCCTTGATGGAGTATTTGGCAAAGAATTCCGGGGTAATGCCTTTCTGCATATCCGCGACCATGGCTTGAAAGGATTTTTTGCAAACCTCTGGCCAATGCCCCGCTTCGTTACGCATGCCACCCGCTTGCCCGCCCATACCGAGAGCGCATGTTTTACAGGCATTTTTGGTGGTCATTGCTTTCCAGAGTCGCATCCAGCCAACTTTATTGGCCATGCGAAAGCTATAAAAAATCGCCCGCCATCCACCCGCAGTTTTTGGTATTTTCAACATGGATCAACTCTCATCCCATAGAACAACAACAGGGCAATTTTGCAACAAATATAGACAAAACACAAGTCTATTAGGGCATGATTGATTGGTATCAACATCCAGGCGATTTACCTATGCGAATTTTTCTTGGGCTTGATGACACTGATATTTTGGGAAGTCCAGGCACCAATCAAATAGCCATGGCCTTAGCTGTCAAACTCCAAGAACTGGGAATTAAAACCCAGGCAATCCTAAGACATCAGCTGTGGTACGATTCCAGTGTCCCTTACACCTCTAAGAATGGCTCTGCATCGATGCAACTTGAATGCAATAACTTCATCGATTTTCCAACACTTGCAGGCTTCTGTAAGGAGTTTCTTTTGAGCCATTTCGTTGCGGGGAGCGACCCAGGGCTTTGCCTAGCTAATGAAGATCAGGCGAAATCATTGATTTCACATGGCTGGCGCACCACGGGAGAGTGGGTCTATCCTGCAGAAGCCATCGAAAAAGCCAGAGCCTCGGGCTGTTTGTTATGGTCCCTTGCAGGAAGAGATCATGGTGTTGTTGGGGCGCTGGCGGCGGTTGGGTTGGCTGCAAGTGGAGAACATGGGAGAGTGGTGTTTCACCAGAGTGGCTACGGGGAAATACGGGGCATTATAAGCGTCGAAAAATTGCACGAATTCGGCATCATCGTGATGGAGGAAACCTCGCAATTGATAGTATCTAAAGGCAATATAGATTTGGTCAAAAAATTAAGGCCGAATATCCGGGGGAATAAAGTGATTCTTTATGTGGAAAAGGGGTTGGGGTATGAGTCTTGGAAAGCTTTGAAGCGAAATTAATTGCAAATTTTGCAAAAAGACTATTATTTCTAGGTTTGACTAGGGCTTTTAGACGAAGTAAGATATAATGCTGAGAAGTGTTACCCACCGCATGAGTTGGATGCATACCATGAACCAATCAGAACTTAGAAAATGTATCGGTCCTCAATCTCGCAGGCAATTTATAAAAATTGGAACTGCTGGCTTAGGGGGGTTGCTTCTAAACAACCTGCATTCTGCTAGAGCCCAGGAAAAAAATCTAGGCAAGCAAACTCCCGAAACCCAAGTAATTTTCATCTGGCTTCCTGGCGGCCCTCCGCACATGGAAACTTATGACATGAAGCCTGATGCCCCCTCCGAATACAAGGGCGATTTTAAGCCAATTCGCTCAACGGTTCCTGGGTTGGATGTTTGCGAACTACTGCCCCTGCACGCTCAAACTGCAAAACGCTTCAGTATTATCCGCTCGATTGCCCATAATTTCTCAGATCATGGTGGTGGGCATAAAAAATTCCTTACAGGCCGCGACCCCATGTCTCCTGTTGGATTCGTCAACGATTATCCAATGGTTGGATCGATGTTCGCCAAGGTTCGCGAAAACTTTATCGCAAAAATCCCCAACTACATCGCAGGCATGGATGGTGGCAGGCAGGGCATCGATACCTTTAGCTTCGGTTCTGCGTATTTAGAGCGAAGTAGCCATCCTTTTATGGTGCCGGGCGATCCAAGCAGCCCAACATTTAAAATTCAAAATCTGGGAATCGAGGAAAAGAAACTGTTGCAGGTGAAAGAGCGAATGGATTTGCTCACCAGCATCGATGGGAACAACGCATCCTCTGAAATGAAGGCCATTCGTGCCCGGGCAATGCAACTACTTTCTGATGACACCACCCAAGTTGCATTTGATTTAAACAAAGAGCCAGATTCGGTGCGCCAAAAGTATGGCATGCATACTTATGGCCAACGCTGCCTGCTTGCAAGAAGGCTTGTGGAGGCAGGATCCAGTTTTGTAACCATGGTGCTTGAAAGCCCGAATATGCCTGGCAAGCAATGGCCCAAAGGCGTACTTTACAACTGGGATTCTCACGCAGTGAATGGGCATATTTTTGACGATGCCCGCTGGCGTTTCCCCATGTATGACCAAGCTATCACCTCACTGATCAACGATCTTTACGATCGTGGCCTTGATAAAAAAGTTCTGTTGATTGTGACTGGTGAATTTGGCCGTACTCCTAGAATCAGCTATTCCGTTGGCACTCAAACTGGAGTGAAACAACCAGGGCGTGATCATTGGCCACAAGCAATGTCCGTTCTTGTTTCAGGTGGTGGACTGAAAATGGGCCAGATTGTAGGTTCTACCAACCAAAAGGGTGAACACCCCAAGGATAGGCCACTCAGCCCCAACGACCTCTGGGCCACCATGTTCAATCATCTCGGAGTTGATTACAAAAACATTGCATTCAATGACCATCAAGGCAGGCCGATGCCCATGCTTACGGGTGGCGATCCAATTTCTGAGTTGCTTTAACTTCTTTGATGCAGGTCGATTAAACAATAAAAGCCAGCCTTTCAATAGGCTGGCTTTTTGCTTTGATTGTGGGAGCTTAAAATAACTCGTGAATCGGTTCTGGATCATCCAAGACAGGAATGGGCCTGCCACTTGGATCAAGCAGGTGAAGCTTCGGATCCATGCCAAGAACCTGATAAATGGTTGCGTGAATATTACTGGGGGTAACAGGGCGGCTATTGGGAGCAGTACCGAGTTTGTCGGTGGAACCGATGATACGGCCGCCCTTGATGCCGCCGCCACCCATAAGGCAAAACATGGCATTGCCCCAATGGTCACGGCCTGGAGTACCTTTACTTCCAGCTGGGCCACCATTGCCACCGTCATTCATTTTAGGTGTTCTACCAAACTCACCACAAAGAACAACCAAGGTTGAGTCGAGCAACCCACGTTCTTCAAGATCAATAAACAATGAACTGACCAAGGCATCAACCTTGGGCAGATAAGTTTCATAACCAGCTTTTAGGTCCCAATGATGATCCCAGCCACCGAGGTGAACTGTTACAAAGGTGGAGCCAGCCTCCACAAGTCTGCGTGCCAGAAGGGCACTTTGGCCATAGGTGTTTCTTCCATAGCGATCACGCAACTTTGGATCTTCGCGAGAAATATCAAAAGCCTGCCTAGCAGAGGCACCACTAACAAATTCAAATGCCTGTCTGTTGAAACGGTCCATTGCATCCAAAGTTTTTGAAGTTTCAAGAGTTTTAGTCATTGCATCAAAGCTTGAACTAAGACTTTTACGGTCTTCAAGTCGGTCAATGGAAAGGCCGGTTGCGAGGTGAAGATTTTTAACTTGGAAGTTGGCCGCATTGGGGTCGCCACCAGAAGCAAACGGATCATGCTGAACACCTAGCATATGGCCACCAAAATAGCCTGGATTCAAGCCAATACTAGCAGCATAGGGCAAACCTACATAGCCAGGCATACCAGTTTTTCTGGCTCCAACTTCGCGATTGGCAATAGCACCAATACCGGGAAACTTCTGCATGTTGTTCGCACCACTTACGCCCATATCCTTGGCGGTAAGCATTCGATGCCCGCCCGCAAAGTGATCGCCTGTGTTATGGTAGAGCGAGCGAACCATGGAAAATTTATCAGTAACCTTGGCTTGTTTTGGATAAAGTTCAGTAACGTCAAAGCCGGGAACCTTGGACCGGATCGGATTCCATAGGCCACGATATTCCGCTGGAGCATCGGGCTTCATATCATACATGTCCATGTGGCCCGGGCCACCATCGAGCCAGATAAGAATTACTGAAGTATCCTTTGAGGCAAAGCCCTCCGCCTTGGATGCAGCCTTTGCTTTGTAAATGTCAGAAAGGCCAGCGGACGCCATGCCAGCGATTCCAAGTTGTAAAAAGCTACGGCGGTTGACACCATCACAATAACCTTTTTGGGATTTTCCAGCGTCGACTCGAAACATGGTGGGACTCCAATAAGGGGAGCATCAAGGTAAGCAATGACTAAACCATACCATTAGGAATCGGCAAATAACAGAACAAAAAGTGCTAAAAGTGAGAAAAAAACTGTCACTCAGTCGAGCAAATATAACGCAACCATGGTCCCATTAGCCACTTAGAACCATAACTCCCATTTTAACATGGGAAAATTAGTGATCAAATCAAGGTAGATGGGGAGGGGATAGGAAAAGACTACCAGAAACTTCTAAAAATAATAATGACAATTAATTCTTTTGAGTGCCTGCACTTCGTAATCTAGAATAAGGACACATGATTGGCGCAGTCATGAAATTACAACTCCGTTTGGCAAGCAGGCCTAAAGAATTCTATGGACGAACTTCAACACGAGTGTGGCATAGCAGCGATCTATCATCTTCCAGAATTACCAACTTCGAAATTGGTACCCCTTGCTGGGCCGGATCAAGTGTCCAGATTAATGCCAAGGATGTTATTGGATTTGCAAAACCGGGGACAGTTGGCTGCGGGCATGAGCACCTTCCACCCGCGCAGGCAAAAAATACTGGATACCCACAGACAAATTGGCACTGTCATTGAAGCCTTTAGATTAAGCCATCAAGATCGCTACGAAGCCTTGATGAAAGAATATGCAGGCATGGCCGCCATTGGCCACACCCGTTATGCAACCTGTGGCGCCAATGACAAAAGCTACGCCCAACCTTTTGAAAGGCATCACGGTTGCAGATGGAAATGGTTTAGTTTTGCCTTTAATGGCCAACTTGCCAACTACACACAGCTTCGTGAAGAACTTTTAAGCCAGACTGATTATCACCTTACCCGGGATACCGATACCGAGGTGATCATGCATTACCTCAGCCATGAATTAAGCAATCATGTTGATAAAGCCCCTGATCTTGTTGAAGTTTTCTCAAAACTTTGCAGCAAATTTGATGGTGCCTACAACATCGTTTTTTTAAATGCGATGGGCGATATGGTGGTGTTGAGAGACCCTAACGGGTTCAGACCATTATGCGTTGCCCAAGATGGTCCGATGTTTGCAGCAGCAAGTGAAAGCGTGGCGCTTCTAAACCTCGGGTTCAAAGATGTTCGCTCGCTTCCACCGGGCGAAATGATCGTGATTCAGGATGGAAAAATGAGGCAGGCGAGGTTTGCCCCCAAACGCAACACCACCCACTGTTTCTTTGAATGGATTTACTTTGCAAATGTCGCAAGCAACCTGGATGACCGCAGCGTTTATCTTGCACGGGCATCACTTGGGCAATCACTTGCTGCCCAGGAGCGACTTTTAAACATCGTCCCCCTGGACAGGGATACCGTGATAGTTCCAGTTCCCGATACTGGTAAGGCTGCTGCTGATGCAATGGCTCATGAACTTGGCCTTGCCTCGGTGGAAGGTTTAATGCGCAATCGCTATGTGGGCCGTACTTTCATCGAGGGTCAAAACCGGGCTGAAAGAGTTCAGCTTAAATATACGCCCTTGAAAGAGGTCATCGCAGGCAAAAGAGTTCTTCTTATCGAAGACACCATTGTAAGAAGCACCACAATGAAGGTGCTTCTTGCAGACATGAAAACCCGCGGTCAAGCCAAGGAGATTCATGTTCGTGTGGCATGTCCACCGATTATTGCGCCGTGCTTTTATGGTATCGACATGTCAACTGTCAAAGAATTGTTTGCCCCCAAGTTCCTTAAAGGTAACCCCATCAGCACCCAGATACAAAATGAGATGGCTAAAGAACTCGGGGCAGACAGTTTAAGATATCTTCCCTATGAGGATATATCTAGAAGCATAGGGCTTGATGATTCTCATCTTTGCCAGGCTTGCATCAATGGAAAATACCCCACAAAAACAGGGGAACAGCTTTATCAACTCTCCGTCAACCAGAAATCAGCTTCCTCAGGTGGCAGAACCTACGAATTACCTTCAAAGTCTTGATATTCCGAATACTAGCGTTCCCAAAAACAGAGGTGCTTGTTAAGATACTGTTTTCAAGGTTTTCAAATTAGGGGCTTTGGGAATTCAATGGCTGACAGCAAAAAATCAGAAAGCCCTGAATACATTAATATATGCCAAAACCGCAAGGCTTCCTTCCAATATGAATTGGAAGAGCGCTTGGAATGCGGAATCATGCTGCGAGGCAGTGAAGTAAAAAGCTTGCGATCTGGACTGGCTAATCTGGAAGGAGCTTATGCGCGTATTTTAAACGGGGAAATCTGGCTTTACGGTTGCGATATTCCAGAATATACAATGGCCAACCAACTAAATCACGAACCCAAGCGTGCGCGTAAACTTCTTTTACACAGGAATGAGATTGCGAAATTTGCAGAAAAATCCGAGCAGCGCGGCTTAACTTTGATCCCCACCAAAATGTACTTCAAGAAAGGCAAAGCCAAGGTTGAAATTGCAATAGGCAAGGGTAAGAAACTTCAGGATAAACGACAGGCCCAAAAGAAAAATGAAGCAAAGCGCGATATAAGCAGGGAAATGTCCAAAAGACGGAAACTTTAAACCCAATCGCCATGGAGGGCTTTTTTGGAAATCGTTGCGCTGGTGGAATCTGAAGAACATGTTTGCACTCGGTATCGCCTAAGTGCATACAAAGGGCATTTTGCAAAATCGGGCTATTCCCTGAAGTACCTCCCATGGCCTAAATCATTTGTAGGATTATTAAGCCTCGCTGCAAAACTTCAAAACAAAACCGTGATAATACAGCGCAAATTGCCACCTTCCTGGCTTACATGGTTAATCAAGCGAAGCTGCAAACATTTGATATTCGATTTCGATGATGCCATTTTTTTACGCGACTCCTACTCAAAAAAAAGAATGGATGACCCCTCCAAACTTGCAAGATTTGTCGCACTATCGAAAGCCGCAGATGCTATGGTTGCGGGCAATCAATTCTTGGCAAACGTCACAGCCGAACACACTAATACATCGAAAATTTGTGTCATACCAACGGTGATTGATACTTCAAAATATCACCCCAAGACTTCTCCCCCCCTTAACGATTCTTTGGAAATGGTCTGGATTGGATCAAAAAGCACGCTTCAATCGCTTGAAATCATTCGTCCGATCTTAGAGCAACTCGGGAGAACTTTCCCCAATCTCTCCCTTAAAGTAATTTGCGATTCTTTCCCGTCCTTTGAAAATCTTAAGGTTACCCCTGTGCATTGGCAGGAAAGCATTGAAGTTGCAGAAATTAGCAATTCAGATCTTGGGATCTGCTTCATGCCTGATGATCGCTGGAGCAGGGGGAAGTGTGGCCTTAAACTTTTGCAGTACATGGCTGCGGGCCTTCCCGTAATTGCCAACCCTGTTGGAGTGCATAATGAAATCATAAGGCACGGCCACAATGGTTTCCTTGCTAACACCTACGAAGATTGGTCAAATGCAATAGCACATATTTACCAAAACAAAGAAAAACAAAACCTCATGGGAAGACGTGGGCGAGAAATCGTTGATTCGCTTTATAGCGTCAATGCAAATGCAGAAAACTGGATTTCACTACTGAATAACCTTGGTCAACAAAAACTTCAGGCAGGGTAGGGTGATGACAAACTCAACTGCTGACATAGTGGCCAATGTGAAATGGATTTTTGCACCAGAGGTGGCGGATTCCAAAACCATCAGGGAAGAATTGTTCTCCGAGGGGGGCCTTCGCTTTTCACAATGGCTTAATTCAAACTTAGTAAAAACCATAAAAAGTGGATCGCACAGATCTGTGTATCAAATTCAACTGCCAGGCATGGATATTCACTTAAAACACAACCGTATTTCAGGCCCAAGGGCTTTTTTCAGGGAGTGCCTTCGCTCGACCAAGGCAAAAAACGAATTCCAGATGGCACTGGGTTTACTATCTCTAGGGATTCCCACCGCAGTCCCCATGGCTTTTGGTACGTCCTCAGGCTTTTTGCCCGATAGTTTTATCATCACCCATACTCTGGAAAACTCCATCCCTTTGAATGATTATTGGGAATCACTGCAAAATCAAAACTGGCAAGCATCATGGGATAATAGACATGAACTCATCAAGGCACTTGCGATTTTTCTTGCCTCATTGCACAGAAAAGGAGTCGTTCATACAGATTTACACCCAGGCAACCTGATGGTGCAAATCCAACAGCAAAAACCTTCAAGAATCATCATGCTGGATTTACACCCCGTGAGAATCCATAATATGCGCGTGCCTTGGGAAATAAGGCTGGAAAATCTTGCCATGCTTGACAGGTGGGCAGCATTGCACGCAAGCCTTACCGATCGGATGCGCCTTTGGGATTATTACACCAAAGAGGTGGGCGAATTTGAAGGTGCCAACACCTTCCCTTTCCATGATAAATACTGGCTAAAAAAACAAGTGGTCATCATGAAGGCGTTGGAATCAAACGCCAATTTGAAACTGTGGTACAGTTTCGACAGGCGGTGCATGGGGAACAACCGTAGATTTAAAATGTTTCGTCATAACACCATCAAAGGCCATCATGTTGCAGACCTGGGCAAAGAATGCTTGATAGATCTTGTCAACCTTCAAGCAGAATCTGAGGGATCAAAACAATTAAAGATCCTAAAAAAGTCCAAAAGCTCTGAGGTCATCGCCTTAACGATAAAAGATGGTGCAATCAAAAAAAACATCATCTACAAAAAAATATTTGCAACTAAACTGCTTGATCCCCTACTTTCACTATTCAGGCAAGATGGCACTTCCAGATCTTGGACCATGGGTCATGCCTTGCTCATCAGACAACTGCCAACGCCTAGGCCTCTTGCAATGTGGCATACGCATTTTATGGGATTAAAAGTTCACGGCGTGATTATCACTGAAGAAATACCTGATGCAATTGATCTACCAAGATATCTTATAAAAATCGACCAACTTGATGAACCTAGAAAAACTGAGGCATTACGCAGCATTGTAGAAAAAATCGCCCATTTGGTCAGAAAAATGCACGATCTTTCGGTCTCGCACCGCGACTTAAAATCCCCCAACCTCATGGTTTCTGAAAAGGAGGGGACCATCAAAATATGGCTGGTTGATCTAGTGGGGGTGCGAACCCACACTCGTCTTTCTGATGAAAGAAAAGCCCAGAATCTGGCCAGATTAAACTCAAGCTTTGTTAATTCCAAACAAATCAGCAATACAGAGAAGCTGCGTTTTTTAAGGCAATACTTAAGATGGGGGATGGAAGGGCCTTTCGCATGGAAAACCTGGTGGCGTAAAATAGGTAGGCTCACAGGCTTGAAGATAGCTAAAAACCAGCGTTCGGGCAGACCCCTTGCATAGCATTTCCTGGCTGACTCGCCTTGCGTTAAACTCAATTCCTGCTTATGCTTCCTGCCCGTTGAGAGAGATTTTCTTTTGCGAAAAGGGTTCGTAAAGTTGATTTTTGCAAGATTATTAAGCTTACTTCTGATCTCTATTTTAATTTCAAGCGGTTGTTCCACCTTTAATTTTAATCCCGATCAAACAACGGGAAAGGAAAGTGGCAAAGCAAACACATCCAATACCCCGATTTTACCGGGTAAATTCCTTATTCGCGTTGCTCCGTACGTGTTTCTCAGCGATTTTGAAATCCAAAAGGACCTTCCGCTTTTTGATGAACTCGCCAAGCTCCGTGATCAAGTGTATGGCGATTTAAAACTCCCTGAATCCTCAACCATGATCCAAGTTTATCTATTTGAAGATCGGGAAAAGTACGACAAGTTCATGGTTTCAAAATATCCCAAACTCCCCTCAAGAAGAGCATTCTTCGTCGCCCAGACCCGAGGCGTTGGAAGATCCGAAGACCTGCTCATTTATACATACTGGGGCGAACGCGTTCAGCAGGATTTAAGACATGAACTCACCCACGCTTTGCTTCATAGCGTTTTAAAAGATGTCCCATTATGGCTCGATGAAGGCCTTGCAGAGTATTACGAATTGTCTCCAGACAAAAAAGGGATCAACCGCCAGCATGTTGAACATTTAAGAAAAGATCTAAACAATGATTTCAGGCCCGATCTAATCAGGCTTGAACTCATGGACGAAGTGGGCAAAATGAATCGGGCGGAATACCGCGAATCGTGGGCTTGGGTCCATTATTTACTACATTCAACTCCAGAAAACAAAAAGGTATTGCTTGCCTTCATGCAAACTCTCAGGGAAAACCCCAGCCCTGGTAGCCTGCGTGAAAAACTAATCGAAGTCATTCAGCTTCCTGAATCTGATCTGCAAAACCACATCATGAAACTCAATCTTCCTTCCGCAGAAAAAGTACGCATCCCTGCTGGTTCCTAATTCCATGGGCCAATTCTCACTGCATTTTGTAAAATATTTCATATAGCAGGATCCAAGAAGGGTACCGTTGCATTATGCCTCGCTTCCTTATCACCGCTGGTGCCACATCTGTTGCCATTGATAGCGCACGCAAAATCACCAACCTGGCCAAAGGCAAGACAGGCCAAAGCATCGGGGTCGAAGCTGCAATGCGTGGCCACCAGGTGTGTCTTTTAACTAGCAATCCCCATCTTGCAATTACCCAGAAAAACATCGAGACAATTTTGTTTGATTCCTTCGACGACTTACTTTCCCTTTTGGAAAAAGAAACTTGTAAAAACATTTACGATGCAATCATCATGACTGCGGCAGTAAGCGATTACAGTTGCCATGGGATATTCCACACCCCCGACTTCAACACGCCGGTTGCAACATCCGGCAATGAAAAATTATCAGGGGGATACCAGGAATTATGGCTTAGGCTAAAACCTCTTCCCAAACTGATCGACCAATTTAGAACCATATGGAATTTCAAGGGCACTCTTGTTAAATTTAAACTCGAATCCAATATTGATGAACAAAAGCTATTACACCTTGCTGAACTTTCAAGACAGCACTCCAACGCTGACCTAATGGTTGCAAACCGTGTGGAAGATGCAGCGATCAAAGCTTGGATCGGCCCCATAAATTCCAGTTACCAATGCGTTACTCGGGACAATCTACCTGTAATTCTTATCGATGCAATCGAGAAAATCTGGGAAGCAAAACAATGGCAAAAATCCTACTAGGCGTTACAGGCTCTGTTGCCGCAATTAAAATAGAAGAACTTGCAAACCGATTGCTTAATGAAAACCACGAACTTAAAATCGTAATGACCAACCACGCAGGGTATTTTGTTTCGCCCGCAAAACTTGAATTGATTTGTGGCAAAGATTCCATCTTTACCGATGCCAACGAATGGCCCAATAAAATGTATTCTCGCGAAGACAAGGTTTTGCATATCGAACTTAGAAAATGGGCGAACCTGTTTATGATTGCGCCACTCGATGCAAATACACTTGGAAAAATGGCGCTGGGTTTGGCTGATAATTGCCTGACTTCAATCTGGCGTGCCCGCGATATTTCAACGCCTATAATTTTAGCGCCCGCAATGAATACTCAAATGTGGCAAAAACCCGCAACCGCAAGGCATTTGAACCTCATAGCTGAGGAAAATGGCACCCTTAATTCCAATCCTGATAATCCCGATCGCGCCTGCGAAACCATCAATCTCTCAGTAAAAAACATGAGAATTTTACAACCTGAAGAAAAACTTCTGGCATGTGGCGACCTTGGGACTGGCGCGATGGCTTCCATTGAGAGAATATGCGAAGCCGTTAAGCACTTATTATCTTGATGAGATTACTTCCGCCATTCATTGTTTTTTAATGACCACTTTTATATTTTCTGATTTAATAAGACCATAGCAGAACTGTAAGGCATAAGATTTTTCTCCAAGCCGAGGTATACCATGCGAAAATTAGCATCGTTTATTATTTTCTTTTTTACATCCGCAGCATTTGCCGAGGAAAAATCATTCTCGTCAGGGCTGATGTTTTCACCAAACACGATGATGGAGAAAGTCTGGACTGGCGGTGAATTCACCGAGGGCCCAGCTTATGGAAAGGACAAGTGTATTTACTTTTCCGATATTGGAAATCGAATAATGAAGTTCGATCCTGCCACCAAGATGACATCTGAATTTCGTAATCCAAGCGGAAGATCAAACGGACTGGATTTTGATTCCATGGGAAGACTTGTTGCTGCTGAAGGCGCCAACACAGGAGGTAATCGCAGAATCACAAGAACTGAAAAGGACGGAAAAATCACCGTCATTGCAGACAACTTTGAAGATAAAAAATTCAATAGCCCAAATGACCTTGTAATTGATTCCAAAAACCGCATCTACTTCACCGACCCGCGTTATGTTGGAAATGAACCCCGTGAACTAGACCACGAAAGTGTGTTCATGATCTCAGAAACTGGCAAAGTATCGATTGCAACCAAAGAATGCAAAAAGCCCAATGGCATTGTTATTTCTCCAGATGGAAAAACCATCTACATTGCAGAGAACAACCCTCAGGGAAACAAACAACTTGTATGCTTTACAATTGCTGATGATGGCACACTCAACAACAAAAAAGTTCTTCATGATTTTGGAAAATCAAGGGGCATTGATGGGATGTGTGTGGATGAAAAAGGTAATATTTTTGCAACCGCCGGAACTGGAAAAGAAACAGGTGTTTATGTTTTTAATCCCATGGGGAAAATAATTGATTTTGTCAATACACCAGAAACCTCCTCTAATTGCATTTTTGCAGGAAAAGACAGGAATATACTTTATATTACCGCTGGTATTTCGCTCTACCGTATACAAGTCAATACCAAGGGTTATCATTTGTGTTGGCCCGATTAGGAATTATTGTTCTTTATGTGTTTGATTTCTGGAGACTCTTGAATGATTCGCTTTAGTAGTTTGATTTGTATAATTTTGTTTTTTATTACAGTATTCATGCCCATAACCGCTGAAGGGGCTGACGTTCCTCTTAAGTTGACCCCCATGCCAGTCAATACGGAATTTGATGAAGATGACCCACTTTTAGTGCCTTCACTTAGTACACTTTATCCTGCAAGATTTTATTTTTCCCGCAAAAACGAAAAAGGCAAGTATTCCATTTACTACTCCAAATTCTTGAAAAAAACAAATAAATGGAGCACCCCCGAAACCATTGGCGCTTACGTGGAAACCGAATCTGATGATCGCAGTTGCTTTCTTACCGAAGAAGGCAAATTCCCCCAAACCATCATTTACGCAACTAAAAAAGACAAGCTAAACAACAACTTCGATCTGTTCCGATCGTTCAGGGACCAACCGGGCAAAGACATGGAGGATCGTGCCTTCAACCCAGGAAAACCTCTCCTTGCCCTAGATACTGAAACTGATGAAATGCACCCCTGGCTTACCAAGGATCAATTAACACTTTACTTCAGTAGAAAAACAAAAGATGGCTGGCAGCAGATGGTTGCCAAGCGTGTCAAAGGTAGTGGTACCGAAGGTAACTTTGATGCTCCCGAACCCCTAAAAGATATCCCGGTTGGGTTTCACCACGCCACCATCAATCCATTAGGAAACCTGATGTTTCTTGAGGGGATTTCAGATGATGGGCGCTTGGAAATTTTTTCCTGTACTAAAACTTTAACCGGTGGTTGGTCGAAGCCGGTTTCTGTTTCCAATCTTAAAGATTCCACTGGTAAAATCGGTGCAAAGTCGCCTTCACTTAGCAGGGACGGCTTGAAACTATATTTTGCATCCGACAGGGCTGGAGGGCAGGGGGGACTTGATATTTACAGTGCGACGGTTTCAGAGCTTAAATTGAAATAAACTCAAATATCATGGTTTCAATGGAACCAGCCCTAGAGATTCTTTTACTTCAAGAATCATCTGGGATTCATTGGCTTCGCACTGAGCCAAAAACTTTTCGACTACTGAATCCCTGGGCGCAGTCAGAGCATACCGAATAAAAGCCCGCTTCATTAAAGGGGCAGTGTATCCTTTGGTTCCATAAATACTTAAAATCTCTTGGGTAAACCCCCAATGCTTCATTTTTCGCAGTTCTTCAATTGCAAGATCCGCAAGTTCACCTTGTTTAATAGCAATGTTCAATGCCTTATAAATTTCGCCCTTGTCTGATTTGTCTTGCAATATCTCGCTTGCAACTTTGATGGAACGCATACAGGAAAGTCTGGTTTGCAAGGGCGTATCATCCGCCCGTAAAAAATCATCAAGGGCATTCCAACCTTTATTGGGATGCAAACGGATCAAGGCAACCATGGCGCCATCAAAAACTGACTGCGCCCTGGAATCCTGTAACTTAAGCATCGCGAGCAAAAAACTTATATCCGCATCGCTTCCACATCCGCCAAGGAGAAAAGCATACAACCCCAAACGCTCTTCCGGCACTTTGGGGTCAAGAATCCAGCTTTTCAAAAGTGCAGGATTCATTTTTTTTGAAAACTCAACAAGTGTAGAATCCGAGGCCTTGGCAAATTCCAAAAAAGCATCAGTCGATATTTCTCGCGAATTCGATTGAAGATAAGGCAGATAAAAGTCAAGCAGAGCAGGGCCCTTAAGATGCATTGCACCTAAAGCCCCAGAAGCATAATTAAAAACTTCTTTAGATGGAATTGAAACACCACGAAATACATCCAACTGCCCATTTAAATAATCCGCAAACAATAAAATGCCGTTATAGGAATTTGCATCGCACGGCATGTATTGATTGACTGAAATTGAAGGTTGAAGCTTAAATCCATTTGGAACTACAAAGCTTTTTTGAACGGAGATATCGGTTTTTCCTTTTCCATCTGGTTCTAAGCTGGACTTAGTGATGAGCCCGAATAAGACCACCTTGGAGTTTGACTTTAAAGCCTGTTCTCGAAGAGAAAGAGACTGGCCATACCCTGCACAAATACTGCAGGCCGGGGTCTCTACGGCTACAAATACAACAAATAGTAAAACAGCAACAAAGAGTAAAGCAGTTCGCAACAAAAGCGTCCTTCCTTGGACAAAGAATTCAAAATTACATAAGGCTTATTTAGCAGGGGGAACTGGTTGCTCTAATTTAAGCAATTCCTCAGCATCAATAACCCCTTGAGCATCTGCAAGCCTTTGCTTTTTTACAAAATCTTCCGCAGCCGTGTTTCCTTTGCAAGACAATGCATACCGCAGCACAGCCCTGCGAACAATCGGAATTTTCTTATAGGCTTCTTTTTCTTGCAAGGCCAAAACCTTGTCTGCCTGATCCCATATTTTCCATTTTCGCAAGTCTTCAATTGCCAAGTCGGAAATATCTTCTTGATCAAGCAAAAAGACAATGGCTTCAATTAGCTTTTGCTTGGGAATAAGGTCCGGGGCAAACTCGAGAAAGAATCGTACAGCCCGCAGACCAGCATAACGAAACAGAAACTCCTTCTTGGGATTCTTCATCACAGCCACAAGATATTCCCATCCATCTTTGGGATTTAGCATGGCATAAGCTGCAAACACGCCATCAATTCCGCTGGCGGATTGTTTCTCGGGATCTTCAAGCAACTGTTTAAGAATTTGCGCATCTTCGGGTTTGCCACAGTGCCCAAGAATTGAAGCATATAGCCCCATTTTGAAGGATGGGGTTGCGGAATTTTTCAGCCAAGAAATCACTTTCTCCCGGGAAAAGAGTTTTGCTGCCTGTTCGAATTCCTTGTAGCCGGCATTTCCGAATTCTTTATAAGCATCGTTGGAAATTTCAGTGTCTGTATTTTCCAGATAATTGAAGTAAAAGCCAAGTTTCTTTGGCAAGGTGCTATCTTTAAGTGCCAAGGCACCTTGAAGATAAGATACTATTTCACTTTCAGGAGGAACTGCAACGCCCCGATAAGGGTCAAGTTTATCTTTATAAACTTCACAAAAGAGAAGGAACTTATATTTTCCATCCTTATCTGGGGGCACATAACGCGGAAGAGTTAATGTTTTTTTGCCCCCACGTATTGCATGATCTTTGATAACTTTTTCAACTTCGAAATCGGTACTGCCATCGGCGCCATCGGCATTGCCAATCTTGGCATTTTTCAAAGTTCCAAAAAGAACCATGCTAGCTTGATTCACCTCCCCAATCAGGGTCTGCCCCTGCATGGTGCAAAAAGGGCAAGAGAATAATCTCCCAGCTAAAGCAATAAAACAAAAAAACAAAACGAATGCTAATTTCTTAAGGTTCATAAAAACTCCGAAAGTGCTGAGATTTCAATTATGCAGACAATTCTAACTGAACACTAATTTGCATAAGGATTTGAATCCTGAGGTACAACTTTAACCAGATCATCATTCAGTTTATGTTCGGCATCGGGGTACAAAACCAAGGCTGTCATGTATTGTTCATTGTCTTTTCGTTTGAGAAAATGCACCCGGCCTGTAACTTGGACCCATTTATTAACGTATTTTTTCCATGCAAGCTTTTCAGGGGAATTAGGATCAACCATCATCACGGCATTAAGTGGGACCGCATCCGCAGCACAGCAATTAATTTTAAAACGAATGAGTGAAAATCGCTTTTCTTCCTCACCCACATATTTACCAATCAACCTGACAGTTTTACCTTCATAATGGTTTCTACTTTCCTGCGTCATGGAAGCCATTTCCAACTGCAAAAAACCGACGTTAAAATCAACTCCTTTTTCGGCAACGGCACCTACTTCGCCAAATTGGGAAAGGTCTACACCCTTGACATTGCTGAAAACTTCATTGGGAACGTTTAGAAAAAATAAAACGATTGGTAGCAGTAGTACAATGAACCTAACAGGTGCAGAACCATGACTATGATCATGTCCACAGTTTTCATGGCTTATGGGTTCATGATTGTGCCCGTGCTCGTGGTTACAATCTGGTCCATGAACATGGTCGTGACCATGACCATAACCATGTCCATGATCGTGATTGCAATCAGGGCCATGCTCGTGTTTAGGGATCGATTTTAATTTACTCGATTCAAGCCAGAGTGCGATTATCCGGACCAATACAAATCCCAGAAGAATAATGCTACCTGTCAAAACCCAGAAATGAAACTTAGGATGCAAGATGATCGACAATTTCCGACCATAAGAAACAATCTGCCCATCGCCACCATAAATAGGAAAGGGCCACCATAGCATGATGCAAACATAAGCGATCGAAAGTGATATACCGATTGCAATCAATTGCTCGATGTAATATTCAGTTGCATGATCATGGTGATGATGTTCACTTGCCACAAATTCACCTGGAGGTTGAAGTTATAGGATCTGTTTTGGGAAATAAAAACTTTGGACTTAAGTTTTCCCAAAGACCATGCAATAGCATGGTGTAAACAAAAACCTGAATTACCACTGATACAATTATAGTCCATATTAATCTGGGTTTAAACACCCTTGTGTACATCATGTAAAGTTTGAGATCGAGCATGGGTCCCAGGACGAGGAATCCAGCTTTAGCTGCGGGCCTTAAAGTAACAAAACTGGCAGCGACAAATGCGTCTGCTTCACTACATAAACAAAGGATAACAGCAAGCACCATCATCAAAATAACGGCAAGAATTATATGACTTCGTGAAAGTTCAGAAATCGCTTCGTGAGTAAGCCAAATACGGGTGAAAGCGGCAAGTAATGCGCCAATTGTAAGAAAAACCGTGATATCAATAAAGTCATGTAGTGCGGTTTCAGATATCCTAGATGCACGGGCAAACCAATTCATATTTAGATTACCTGCAATCTCATCATCCTCAACAACATCAAGCGATAATTTACTTTTAGCTGGGGGCTTTGCCAAAGGCAGAAGAAGGTCGTCACCATGTTTTTGATAAAGACGATCAACAATAAGGCTTGTTCCAACCGCAACAAGATAAGCCATTCCTGTACGGGTCAAGACCATCGCCAGTCCACCCATTTGAAATGCCAGTGTCCCGTTTTCAGTTGCATTCTCCATGCCATCAAAAGCAACATATGTACTAAGCAAAACCAAGGGATTGATAATGGGGCCTGCAAGAAGATAAGCCACGCAACAACTTAAAGGCAAGCCTTTGCGTAACAATCTGCGCATTACCGGAATGATGCCGCACTCACACATGGGAAAAATCAAACCAAGAAGTGCCCCAATCAAAATCGCAAAAAACCTGTTCCGAGGGAGAAGCTTGGCGATTAATTTTTGAGGCAGCAATTCTTCAAGAAGCCCTGCCAGCAATGATCCAATAACTATGAAGGGCAGAGCTTCATAAAAGATGCTTGTAAAAATCAAAATAAAATCTTTGATTTTATCGAGTGCTTGAGAACTATCCACAGTTTCGTTCATCCCATTTTTTAAAAACAGTCTTTGATAGAGTAGGGAACCCTCCCAACCATTCTCGTTCCGTATATTGTCAATTAGATCGAAGCTGGAATCAAGGAGATGGTTGAATTAAAATCAAATTATTACGAGGCAGATTTTAATTTCCCGATGATCATCGAGAAAAAAAACAACCCTACGCCCAGCATCACGATAGTGCCCGAAACCCCAAATTTAACGCCTGAACGAACCTGGAGTTCCCAACTGGCCCCCAGCCCTGCAAGGCAGACAAAAACACTTAACAATACCGTAAACCAGAAAACTTCACGCAAATTTCTTCCAAGGTTAAAGGCTGTTGCTGCGGGAACGATCAAAAGTGCATTGATCAAAAGCACCCCTACATACCTTAAACAAAGATTTACAATTAATGCCAACAAAATGACAAACAGATAGTACAGAATCGTAACAGGGTAACGCCTCGACAAGGCAAGACTACTATTAAAGCTGCTAAAAACCATGCGGTTATAAAAAAAGAAAAGAAACACCCAGGTAAAAACAGCCAGCCCAGCCATGTATAAAATTTCTGAAGCACTAACAAAGAGTGGGTCACCAAAGAGAAAATCTTCCAAACTAAAAACACTACGGTCATTTATGATATTTTTAAGCATGGCAGCAAAGCCGAGGGAAAAAGCAAAAAACACACCAATTACGGTATCGCTGGCCAACCCAGTCTGGCCCCGAACATAGGCAATTGCAGCGCCAACAGCGATTCCAAAAACAACCATGATTGGGGTGACCCATTCCCAAAATTCTTCCTTGGGCCGTGCACCAAGAATAAAAAGCTCAAAAACAACATAGCCCAAACTTACACCAGCAAAAGCACAGTGCGCCAGAGCATCGCTAAAGAAGGCCATCCTACTGCCAACAACCATGGAACCTACAGCACCACAAGTTAAGCTGACAAGGGCCAGGGCAAGCATCGCCCTGAGGTTGAAAACCTGATTAAAAAAAGACCCCTCAGAGAAATTTGCTGCAAATGAATTAAGAACCTGGTCAAGCCAGTGGACACCTGCACTACCAACCAATGGATGAAGAAGCAGTTCAACGGGCATGAGGAAAATCCCATAGGGGTCGTGATAACCAATTAAAGTCCACCAGCAATAGCAGTCCCGACATTGGCATTATTAATTTTAGCCAATGGAGTAAGGAGTTTATGCAACAATTTCATCGATGCAGCAGCCTCTGCCAACGAAAGAGTTAGAGGGGGAGATATTCTAACCACCTTTCTGGCTAATGGTCCAAGAAGATGAATACCATCACCATTGGGTTCACCCCGGTAACAAGCTTCAACCATGGCGCAAGCCCACTCATGCGAATTTTTTCCACCCCAATCTGCCATCTCAACACCCCAAACCATACCACCTTTTTCACCACGGACATTGGCAACAAAAGGCAATTCTTTTAGCGCAATCAATCCTTCCTCTATAATTGCGGAGACTTTACGAGAATGCTCAAGCACTTTTCCACTTTCAAATTCTTCGAGTGTGGCAATGACTGCGGCACAACAAATCGGGTTGGCACTCCAGGTATCCGAGGCTTCACCATAGTCCAAACAATCAAACAAATCTTTTCTGCCAACTACTGCAGCTACTGGAACACCATTGCCCAAGCCTTTCCCCAACACAACAATATCCGGTTCAATTCCATAAGTTTCGTAGGCAAAGTTTTGTCCGGTGCGGCCAAAGTTTGCCTGTACTTCATCGAGAATAAATACGATGTCTTTTTCTCTGCAGAAGCGAACCAACATCTGAAGGTATTCTTTGGGAGGATGATAAGAACCGCCACCACCCAAATAAGGCTCGGTAATCAAAACACCTAATTTTCTTCCATATTGATGCCAAAGCGCATCCAGCTCTAATTGATAACGTGTAAAATCAAAAGGTTTATCCCGCATGGAAAGATCATTGCATTCACACATGGGGAATGAAATAAATTTAACTCTGGGGTCGCGCTCCTTATCATTTTCGGTACCGGTGATGGCATTCGATAACCCTTTTTTGCCATGAAACCCATATCGGGTTGCGATGATCATGTCCCGGTTTTTATCTTTTGCCATTGCGGCCCATAATGCCTTCTGAATCCCTTCGGAACCTGAAGCTGCCCATAGAACCTGCTGCATCCTGGCACCAACAGGATGAATCCGCATGAAAGCGAGCAATTTCTCGCTTGCTTGAATTTCAATTGGCGTTGCAGCATTGTAGGAAGTCATGGTGATTGCGGAAAAATAAGTATCACCATCATTTGCTCCGGCAATATTACTCCAACCCATCAATTCAAAAAATCTTTTGGTCCAACGCACAGGGTTGTGCCCAAGATTTGCAACCAATACACCCGAAGTGAAATCGTATAGCTTTCTTCCTTCAGGAGTCCAATGAAATGAACCTGCACTTTTCGCCAGAATTGCCTGACTTGGGGTGTAAGTACGCAAAGATCTAGGCTCAATATTCACCAAGTGATCACGAACTTCATTCGATTTATTTTCACCCGGGTGATGAATGGTTTTGGTCATTAAAATTATCCTTAAGAAGCAAATAAAACAACCATTACAGAATAGCGGTAATTGCTCTGCAAGTACAGATGTAATCAATGAACCTTAAAGGCTTAGACTTTCGGAGCATGCAAAACCAAATGCTCAGATTTCCCCGGCCTATACAGTACCAATCCACCATGAGGACCATTTACCAAGACTTGGGCTCCCGGATTCCCCAAAGCATGCTCAGACAAAATGGCCTCCATCGCCTGAACAATCGCAACTGTATTTCTATCCGCACTAAGATCATTGTAAGAAAGTTTTTTCATCGATTGCAATCTTTCATGCCTGCTTAAAGAAGGGCCTGCAAACTCCACAAAAGCCACCTCTTCAAAAAATCGACGAATTACCTCTAGACCATAACCGCGCTGACTGCGTTTACCCCATGGCTCCAAAAAAGAACCATTGTAATGATAATTTGGAGTGTTCTTAAGCTCGTTGGGAGTGCGATCCTCAATCGCCATTTCTACTCCACGTTTTCTTTGGTGAGCATTCCAAATCGCATTATCAAAACGAAACTGAACCTCTTGTTCCACATATCCAGGAAAATTATCGGGCATCACCCAGCTAGTATGAATATCAAAAGTTGCCTCACGAGCATCAGGGTGCCTGTATGTGATCTGAAGCTGGCAGGAATCCCAAGTTGAACCACCGGCGTTTCCAACCAAACCCCTCTGGCCTGTCGCATTAATACGAACCAATTCCCAGCCGGGCTGAACGCTTGCAGGCCCAAAAGTAAAATCAATCAACTTGATATAATGAACTGCAACATAAGTACCCGGATTCCTCCCAACTATCCATTCTGCAAATTGTTTTCCACTGATTGATTTGGGCTCGAGCAAAGAGCAGTATCCATTATTAACATGTCGAAAAACAGAATCAGCGTAGTGGGTACGCAACTTTTTATGATCAGGATCAGCAAGCTTATGGTAAACAACTTTAGCCAAGACTTTCCTTTGCTCTGCAATCTCCTGAAGTTGCTCTAATTCTTCAAGAGTAAGAACGGATGGTTTCTCAATTATGACATGCTTGCCTGCAAGGAGTGCCATTTTCGCTGCTTCAAAATGCCTGTCATCAGGCGTAGCAACACAAACCAAATCAACATTGGATCCAAGCAATTTTTGAAGAGCATCTTCGCCATGAAAATTTTCAAAAGGCGGGATAATGTTTTTCAATTGATGGAGGTAATTTTGCCCCCTGGAACCCGTCCGGGTTGCTGCCGCTGTCCACCGAACATCGACTGGGCCAGTAGCAGGGGAGTAAAGCGGCGAGTTTGCCAAGTCCAAAAAAACAGGCTTGTAAGTTTCATCAAAAATCATCCCGAGACCGATCATGCCAACGCGTAAAACTTTGTGATCATCGCCAGAATTTTTATTTGGATTCATGCTGTGGGGATCCTAAGGAAGGCAGAAAAACCATTGCTGTTCAACGCACAATATACCCACAAGAGGGCTCTGGGCCAACAAGAATATAATGTCGACGAAATCGTTCAAAAAGGCTAGTAACAAAGGGTAAAACCGCAATAATCACCTTAGCGCTTTAATGAAACATAACAGCCGTTATCGGACGTTGTTGTTACAAGAACCCGGCAAATCCAGCCTTCCGCCAGCGTCCGATAACGGATCTTATGTTTCATTCATGGTATATCTTTGAATTCTTTTATCAAATCAGATTTGCAAGACAGAGATTCACGCAGACCCCATAGATTGCTCTTGGGAATTGCCTTCCAACAATACACCCATGTTGCGAAATTTCTGGTATCGCTTTTCAAGCAACTCATCAACGGGAAGTTGCATCAATTCTCCAAGGTAACGAAGAAGATTCGACTTCAATGTGTTCGACATTTCTTTGGGAGCTCGATGCGCTCCACCCAATGGTTCTGGAATTACGGCATCAACTATCCCCATCTTTGACAACTCTTTCGAAGTCAGCTTAAGAGCATCAGCGGCGATTGGTTTGGTAATCTCGGTCGCAGCTTTCCAAAGAATACCTGCACACCCTTCCGGACTTATCACAGAATAATACGAGAACTCAAGCATGCATACCTTATCGCCCACACCTATTCCCAAAGCACCCCCGGAACCACCTTCGCCAATGACCACGCATATTATCGGCGTCTTAAGGCAGGACATTTCAAGAATGTTAGCGGCAATAAGAGAAGACTGACCTCGCTCTTCGGCGCCGATACCAGGAAAAGCACCCGGCGTATCAATCAGGCAAATAATTGGCAGACCAAACTTTTCTGCCAGCTTCATATTCTTGAAAGCTTTCCTATAACCTTCAGGATGTGCGCAACCATACATGCATTCTCTGCGCTCCTGCAAGGTATGGCCTTTTTGATGACCAACCAAAAGAACACGGTGTTCTCCAATTCTCGCAAATCCAGTTCGAAGCGCCCGATCATCCCCAAAGGCACGATCGCCATGAAGTTCAACAAAATCGTCAAAAATCATTTCCACATAATCCATCATTTGTGGTCGATCAGGATGGCGGGAAACTAAAACCGTTTCCCAGGAAGTTAGATTGCCAAATTTTACTTTTTTAAGACTGGCAACTTCCTTACGAATACGACGAATCTCTTCACTGTTTGAAATGTCTGACCCCTCCTTCATCTCCAATGATGAAAGAAGATCTTCAAGTGCGTATATTTCTTTTTCAAAAGGTAATCTAGCTTGCGAACCCATCGACCCCTCAAACAATCATGATTCCTGATTCAAACCGTTAACAGTTTATATCTTATCAAGTCAAAAACATCAAACAACTTATGGCGTTCATCCTATTGCCAGATTTTTCTAATTATTGTATTTGAATACAAGATCAAAATTGAATTTACTTAAAGAAGCACCCAATAAACCGGATGGTTTCGATGTCAACTATACCGACCCATTCGAATCAAAGCGCAGATTTACCAAAAAGTAAAATATTGCTCTTTTGTATCAGCATGATTTTGCTAATTGCTGCAGCTGCCCCGATATTTTTCCGCTCCAACTCCGAGTTTGATCTGGTTTTCAAAACTTACGCCAAACTTTTACTCCAAGGTGAAGACATATATCACGAGGGGTCTGTCTTCATGTATCCACCTTGGATGGCGTTTATTTGCATCCCGTTCACCCCTCTCCCTCAATGGCTCTCCAGGCTAACGTGGGGAACCATCAATATTTTTTTTCTTTATCTTGCCATCGATTGCGCCTGGAAAATAAGTAAGGCTATTTTTCCATCTACCAACAAATTCGGATGGATAGCTTTTATCGTCGGCTTGATCTGCGCTGCCACCTATTTCCTAAACTGCCTTTCGCACCAGCAATTCGATGTAATAATTGCAGGAACAATCATCTACGGATGTCTGCAACTATCAAAAAATAAAGATACAAATGCGGGTTTATTGCTAGGAATAGCGGCGGCCTGCAAACTCACACCGCTTTTATTTCTTCCCTACCTGATTTACAGGTTCCGATGGAAAGCGACCTTGGCATTTGTTGTTGGCTTCCTTTTTTGCAACTTCATCCCAGACATTATTCTGGGCCTTCCAAAAGAAGGAAGACCCAGGCCGATTATTTTTATCGAACGTTTTTTAGCTCCAATGACAAAGCCGGATTTTGTACCAGGTACCTGGGGTAGCGAAATTATTTACAACCAGTCTCTTGCAGGTTCAGCAAAAAGATTTACCCAAACCCACCTCGAAACAAAAGAGGGAAAATATTCTGTCATCATTGAAAATGACAATTCACAATCTTCAAAGGTGAAAATGGTTCTTATTTCTTTGGTACTCTTCGGGACTGCCATGACTGTATTTTGCTGGGGATTGCCAGGAATTCCCAATGAATTAAACGCTCCTGGATCTGCACAAATTGCACTCGAAGTTTCGATGATACTTTGTGCAATGCTTTTACTTTCACCAATGTCCAGCAAAGCGCATTTTGGCATTCTCATCCTACCGGCTTTTTGTATTGCAAGAATGCTGGAATCACAGAAAAAAATTCTCGCCTTTTGCTTTTTGGTAATACCACTAGCGATGGGGATTTTACTAAACAAAGATCTTAGCGGTGCAAACGTCTACACTTTGCTTTTATGGATTGCCGGGGTAACATGGACTACCATTTCATTATTTTTAGGAAATGCAATATTTAGATATTCCAGAAAACAAGAACACCCCAACCAGGCGTAATTTAGCCAGCACTAAGACCAATACTCTTCGAAGTGTATGTTCCCTGGGGCATGTCCATGGCCTAAATCTGCATTGAAACCGCGAGCTTCTAAAAGTTCTATGATGCCCTCGGGTTTAGGGTAAGTTCGCACCCCTGTTTCGGGGTGCTTGAATGGGGCGCCAATCATTGCAGGATTGCCGCACAAATAAACGTGGGTCTTTTCGGGATTAAGTTTGGAACCGCATATGGATTCAATTTCGCCTGACCGAACCAAATCCTGCAAATAGCGCTTTTTAGAAGGATCACCTTCGCGAGTTGTTAGCGGGATATATTTATAATTAGGATTTTTTTTCATCAAGGTATCGTGAATGGCACGATACCCAAGATCTTTCCCCAAACGCACACAACACGCTGAAATAATCTTCCCCTGATGGTTATTTTGGAGCAATTCGAGAGTCATGTAATTATGGGGTGCTTCACCTGTTCCGGTAGAAAAAAAGATCACATCATCGTCAGGCTTTACATGAGAAAGATTGTAATGCCCGGTTATTTTTTCACCCATGAACAATCTTGAACCAACCTCCAGATTAAATAACCTGGGAGTTAATGCAGGAGCAACCTCACGTCCGGTTTCCCGAACCAAAACAATATAAAATTCGTTCCATCCTTTTTCTTCGGGCTTAATGTAAGAACCATCAGGCCCAATAATTGAACTAGAAAGAGAATAAGCCCGCCTTGCAAGTTTTGTAAACTCTTCTTCGGGAATGGTTTCTTCCTGACAACCAGGATATCTTCCTTCCCAGTACCCCAAGCCAAGCAAAGTATATTGACCAGCACGATGAGGCCTTACGGCTTTATCAGGTTTCACCCGGACAATCATCAAGTCAGAGTGTACTTTTTTTAATTCAACAACAGTTGCGTTGTACTTGGTATTCCTAAGTTCTTCAATCTGATCAACAGGCAAGTTAAAGGCCATATTCTCTTTCCAAATAATTTATCAAGAAATCTTTTTAACAGCCGTGTTAAATATGTCGATACATGCCTTGAGATCTGGAGATGGATCCTGCGGATTAGCTTCGTATTCAATGCTAATCATGCCATTAAATCCAACATCGCTCAATGCCTTTAAAACAGAATCAACATCCAAAACACCCTTGCCAAAAACAACATCGGTATGCTTTTTATTATCATGATCTTTAAGGTGCATTCCAAAGTTGCGCTTGCCCATCGTTCGAACTTCGGTAGCAGGGTCAAGATTTTTCCCCAATTGGGCCGACCGAATAAGGTGGCCGGTATCTAAACACGAACCAATCAATGGATGATGGTCTTTCACTCCAGCCATTATTAATTCAGCACTATACCATCGATGAAGTTGCCCCTTGCCCGCAGGACCATGAGGGTGAATTGCGATTGCAATTTTATATTCAGCGCAAAGTTTATCGAGGCTATCAAAACTATCTGGATCAGGGTCTGCGCTAAAAGCAGTAATGCCAACTGCTTTGCCAAAATCAAACATTTTTTTGTTAGCGTCATGATCTTTCGTGAACTTTTGCACTCCAAAAGCAACAGGCTTGACACCATATTCATTACAGAGGTTCAAGATAGCCTTAAGTTGCACCGGCGTGCTGGTGGAGGGAATATGCTTTTGATAAAACTCAGCCTGGGTAACGCCAAGTTCCTTCATTTTTTTCAAAGCAGTTTCAAGATCAAAGTTTCTGTAAGTATAAGTTTGAACACCCAGCATAATTTTCGGACTAGCCTGTTTCTTACCCAAGAAATCTTGTGCCTTCAAAATCGAGGGCGCAGCAAGACCAGATCCCAGCAATGCCATAGAAGCTTGCTTGACAAACAATCTACGCGTATTTCCGATTAAGTACTCACTCATGGCAATCTCCACAAATATGTTAAAAAAAACAAAATCTCTAGCGCTATGTTAAACATAGTCTAGAGATTTAGGCCACGAAAAATTACCCAATGAGCAAAAGTTCCAGAATCTCCAATCATACCCGTTATTTGTTTGGAGCAAACATCTGCTCGATTTCCACATCAGAAATCGTACTTTTGCCTTCCTGAGTATCAATTACCAATGCGGTATTTCCCGGTGTCACCCAAATCAAATAGTTACCAAGGCTAAAAAGTTTTCTCAACTCAGGTTGCTTTTCCAGCAGCCGAAAATACGCATCGCTTTGAGCTTGAATTACCATTGTTGGCATTGATTTCTGAAAACCCTCATCAATCCAAACCCCGCCCACCTCAATCATGCTCCTTCCTGATATCCGCTTGATTGCTGTTTCAGACACCGTGGTTTGATCCCTAAAGCTTTGATTTTGAACCGAAAGATCCACACCCAGTTTACCTCCTTGTACAGCATTTTGATCATTCCTTCGTAAAGCATCCTTTGCACGATCGAGAGCCCCCTTAGCGTCCATTGCTTTTTTTAATTGCTCGGCTCCAGGTGCACCTGCAGCCCCAGCGAACTCAGACGCTTTTTCAGCGACAGACGCCCTGCCCTCCGCAAGCTGACCGGGTTTGCTTTGATTTTCCCTCGCAAAATCAAGTACTTTACGATTGCCTTCGCCGCCAGATGAAGGCATTAAACCAAACGGCACAGGAGGAAGTTTAGGGGTGGGATAACCTGGCAAAGGCCTGTGTACAGGGTACGAAACATGGTCTGGAACAACCAAATAGCTTGTGTATGGAGTGGTTATTCCATATTTTTTAGCAAGCTTGGTAACCTCATCAACGAGTTCGCCTTTTTCGCCATTAGCCCGGATCTGGTCAAGTAGAAATCCAACTTTTCTTCTAGCCCACAATTGTTCGACAAAACTTTTGGAATCGGATGTCTTTTCAGGGAAGTTGTACTCGTAGACAAATTCTTTCTTTTCGTCAACCAGATCGCCTCTCAATTTAATTGCTGCACCGCCCTTCCCTTTATATTTTCCAAACACCATAAGTTGGCTCCCCTCGAAAATGTCGGGTAAACTGGTTGGATAAATATCAAGAACCTGAATATCAGGTGAGAAGCTTAGGCTAAGGTTGACAAGCACAGGATTGCTGATCTTCGAAACCATGGCACTGGATTTGATTTCGATATCTTCCGAAGGTCGCACATAAGTGGTTGCAGCTTTTGTTTTTTCCGCAAGCATATCAAGCATGGTTGCATTAACATCATCGCCAACGCCGAAAGTAAAAATCCTGATATTGGGTTTAATCTTGGCTAGAACATCACGGGTTATTTTTTCAGGGTTAGTTTCACCAATTGTAGGCATTCCATCAGTAAAAAAAATGATAACAAGGGGTCTGGATGTATCATTCCCTTTAATTTCAAGGGCAGCAAGCAAGGCATCACGAATCGCAGTCCCACCGGTTGAATCCAGGGCATCAATCCATTTTCTTCCGGTGTTCTTGAATTCCTCATTTGCAGCAACAAATTCATCTCTAAACAAACTTACAGAGGTGGCAAAATTAAGCATCGAAAACCGATCATTTTCACCAAGACTATTGATGCAGTACCTCAGTGCTTTTTTTGCCTGATCCATTTTTGGGCCACGCATGCTTCCAGAAGTATCCATGACAAAAACAAAATCACGGGGCATCGGCTTTGCCTTATTTCCTTTCATCGAAGGATTGATCATTAGGGAAAAATAGCCATCTTCGGTTGCAATGGGACGATGTGTCAACATACTCATGCCAACTGCTTTGTCGGAAAAAGAATAAAAAAGCTGAAAGTCTCTATCCCCTAGTGAACCGGCTTTGCTCAAACTGAGTGAGACTTCCTTGTCAGATTTACGCTGCGTAATTATTTCGTGGGTGGGACTGTAAGTACTGGAAATACCATGCTGAGATTTAATGGTTCCAGATAGCGAAAAATCCTGTGCAACCTGATTCGACCTCATTTCACCCTTTAAAGGAAACACAAACTCCATAAGTTCGGCTTCCTTGGGAACGACAGAAGTATATGAAACCGCAACACGCTGGTTCCCACGGGCAGGCACTGGGAAAACCCTCATTTTAATAAGGTTGTTATCCATATATTCAAGTAATCCTGGATCCTGGATTCTTCGAACAATGCTTGTGTAAATTTCGCGGGCTTTATTGGCTTCCAATAATTCCCCTTTTGTTTCTTTGCCATCCACCCACATGGTAAATTTGTTCACCGAGGCCCCTTTGGGAACAGGAAAGATATAGGTTGCCTCCAAAGGTCGATCACTATGATTGTAAAAAACCTGCTCAATCATGGTTTCCGCAATTTGATCTTCAATCTTAAAATCCACAATTTGTTTAATAAGAATCAAAGGTGCAATTCTTTTGTCCTCTGGAATTAAAAGCCCCCTAGCCAACAACGATGAGGGGTTTAAAAGTACTACCAAACCAAAAAAGATTGCAAATTTATTAAACATAATGCACCCATAAAATTAGTATTGGGATTGGTTCTAAGATTAAGACGAATCAAAATACGGAACAGTTTGAAAAAAACAAAGACTAATCGCTGCCCCAATATTCCCATCTTCCAAAATCTGGGTATTATGGCTAAACCTTTAGTGATGCATAAGGGATGAAGCTAAATTTGTAATGGTTTGATTGCTTTTAAAACTAAGGTAAATAGCCAATAAAAGCGATTAAATAACAGATACCATTGCATGAGGTTTATAAACAATGCTTAGCCGTCGAATTTTTCTCTCCCTTGGGCTAACTGCAGTTTGTTCACAATTTTCGTTTGGCACATCAGCTAAAAAGAAATTGTTGATACTTATCGAAGGCGCTGGCGATTTCCAAGCCGTAGCAAAAGTCTTGGAAAAATCGCTGAATCATTTACCCCCAAACATGGAATTACATAGATTCCATTGGTCTCACGGGTATTTACGAATCGTTGCAGATCAAACTGATCTGGCGCACATTTCCGAAAATGGAGAAAAACTTGCTAGTTCCATTAGAATGGTACAAAAACGAAATCCAGACACTGAAATCAACATTATCGCACATAGTGCAGGAACTTCAGTTGCACTAGCCGGGGTTTCCCTGCTTAATGAAAATAGCATTGAAAGACTGATTCTTCTAGCACCCTCGGTATCCAAAGATTACCCGATTATTCCTGCTATTTCAGCGGTAAAAGATGGTGTCCACGTCTTTTACAGCCATAAAGACACCTTTATTCTTGGCCCGATTTTAAAATTCACAAAAACTGCTGATCTCAGAAAATGCCAAAATGCTGCTGGGAGATATGGTTTTACACCAGCTACAAGAAACCGGGATGAAGAATTACTTGTTGCAACAAAACTCAAGCAATACGCCTGGAAAACGGATGATGCTTCCATTGGGAATGACGGAGGCCACTACGGGGCTTATGGTCAACCCTATCTAGACTTAAAAGTGCTTCCCCTACTTTTCAATAATCCACAAGCTAAAATCACCAGCGCAATACCTTAATTATCTGTCCTTAAAACAACAAGCACTTTAATGCCATTGAAACTGGCGGATTTGAGAGTTTCCAGATATTGCTTTACTTCAGGGCTACTTACCAGGTTTTGGGTCGCTGGATAAGAAATTGCCAAAGCTGAATTCTTATTCTTTTTTGATGAAGGCAAAAGGGCACCATTAACTGTTTCCGGGGATTCGTTGGCAGGTTTCGCAGTTGCGCTCATAGAAGAACCGCCTTGTTCAATTGGTTCGAAACCCAACACCGTTTTCATTGTTTTACGATCGTTTGAAGTTAATTTTGAAACAACCATAGCTTCCCAAAAAGAACCATTTAGAGCCGCTTTAGGCGAATCCTTGCTAATCAATGGCTTTTCTTGACCTAACAACTGCGCTAGATCATTGACGCTTGCACTATCAAGATAAATCATGTAATTAACGAGGGACTTATCATTTTTACTTTTTAAACGCATTAAAGTGCTTACATCTGAATATACAAAATATCCCATCTTGGTAAGATTCGCTTTAAGCTGCCCAAACGCCAAAGCATTATCTTTACAAGAAAGTTCTATTTTCAATCGAGCATCATGGCTGATAACTTTTGAGAGTAACTTGCCAGAAACTTCACCATCAACATCCTTTTTACGCAGCACCCAAGGTAAAGTCGTATCAACCTTGATTAAATTAAAGGTTTCATTTGCTGGTGCTGCAAGTAATTCTTTACCTTGTGATCCAACAACAGAAGGATTGTTGTTTGGCCTTAGAAGCGGGCTGATCTTAACCGATTTATCATTGTCTTTGTTTAATTCAGGAGACACTGGAAGCAGGTTTTGTTTTTCACGGATTGCCACCTGGTCAGACTTTTCAGTATTTTCAATCACTCCTGCATTGCCAGACCCTTTGTAATTGCTAGTTTCACGATTCTGGTCGGGAGAAAAAGCCAAATACCCTTTTCCCCGGTCATTTTCCTGCATAGCTAGAAAAGCATTGATCGCATAATAGGAAATAAAAGTGGTAACAGAAAGGATTGTTGCCACCGCAACTAACCCGAACCAAGGTCTCATCATCAAATCATCGCGTTTGTTCAAGTGGGCAATTCGAGAAATTGGCCTAACCTTGATTTTAGCAAGGATTTTTTGAGTCAGCTCAAAACTGCATTCCATTGGAACTTGATTGCGAATCATTGACGCATCTTGCTTCAAAAGACGCAAGAATTCACGTGCCTCTGAAGAATTTTGCAACAATTCATTCAACTCATTCTGCTTGCTTGAATGAAGCTCACCATCTACATATGATGTCAGCAACTTCAAATCATGTTTTTTCATAAATCAGCTCTTTCCTTATCTAACTTTTCCAAGATCGCCCTCAATTCTAGCCTGGCTCTGTGTAAACGGCTTCTCACCGTTCCCACTGGGACACCAAGCGACAAAGCAATCTCTTCATAAGAAAAGCCTTCTATCTCCTTTAACACCAAGCCTGCCCTGTGATCCAGAGAAAGCAACCCAAGGGCCTTATCCATCAAGGTTTTACCCTCTTCATCTTCCATGTTTTTCATGGGCCCCGCATCATCTGAGGGCAAAGTTATCTCGCCCTGACTATCGGTCTGACTATTTAAGGACAAGGCAGGCTTGCGTTTTCGTCTTTGACTAATCGCAAGATTGTAAGTAATCCTAAAAAGCCATGTATAAAACTTTGAGTTTCCCCGAAAACTACCCAATCCCTTGAAGGCTTGTGAAAAGGTATCTTGAGCCACATCTTCAGCATCTTCAACACTGTTCAAAAGCCTATAAGCCAAGCTATAAACCTTTGTGTTATATCGCCTTACGATAACATCAAAGGCCGAAGTCTTACCTTCTAGCACCAGCCGAATCAGAGTGTTATCATCTAAGGAATTCACTTTAACCCTAGTTAATTAGACGCAATTAGTTGTAAAAAGTTCCCTTTATTAAGCTTTATACCTAATTTTCTTAGGTACCTTAATCTCAACTAAATTTCATTTTTTTGACCACTTAAATAGCATGCACTTTCACAGTTTGCGTGGATTTATGGCAATTGTTAACCCTGAATTGGGAATTAACCCAATGGATTCTCTTATAATCAATTCTATCTGCAACAAGAAAACCTAACTACGTTAAACATCCAAGGTTGACGGGAATTATGAAAACTGAAGATACGCAATCGATTATGGTTCGAGGGGCACGCGAGCACAACCTGCGCGATATCAGTTTAATTCTTCCAAGAAATCAACTGATTGTTTTTACAGGGGTCAGCGGCTCGGGTAAAAGTTCGCTTGCTTTTGACACGCTTTACGCTGAGGGACAAAGGCGTTATGTTGAATCCTTATCGAGCTATGCAAGGCAGTTTTTAGGCCAACTCCAGAAACCTGATGTCGATTTTCTTTCAGGCCTATCCCCTACTATTAGTATCCAGCAAAAATCCGCAGGTAGAAATCCAAGAAGTACCGTGGGCACCATTACCGAAATTCACGATTACCTTCGCGTTCTTTTTGCAAGGATTGGACTTGGACATTGTCCTGATTGTGGCAACCCCATCACCGCCCAATCAAGAGAACAAATCCTAGCCCAAATTTTAGTCTTACCCAAAGGCACCAAATTTCTAGTACTTGCCCCCCTGATTCGTGGTCAAAAAGGCGAATACAAAGATCTTTTCGAAGATCTGCAACGCAAAGGCTTTGTTCGTGCCAGGGCAGATAAAAAAGTCTTTCGTCTGGGCGAAGACATCAAACTTGATCGGAAAATAAAGCACGATATCGAAGTAGTCATCGACAGGCTTAAAATTGATGATGATTTGCGTTCCAGACTCGCAGAAGCTGTTGAACAAGCTCTTCAACAATCCAAAGGCTCCCTAATTATTGCGATCGAGAAAGAAGATGGCTCCCACGATGACATTTTACTTTCCTCACATTACGCTTGTTTGCATTGCAATAAAAGTGTAGAGCCCCCTTCCCCACAACTCTTCAGCTTCAACAGTCCTCACGGCATGTGCATGCAATGTGATGGCCTGGGTATTTCTTACAATTTTGATCCTGATTTGATGGTGCCTGATCCTTCCCTCAGTTTTAGCCAAGGTGCCATTGCAATTCTTGGAAAAATTCAAGCCATGGGTCGCTGGCGCAGGCATATTTATGCGGGGGTTGCCAACACCCTGGGAATCGACCCCAAAGCTGCTTGGAAAGATTTGCCCAAACAACATCAAGATTGGCTTCTCTTTGGTAGTGGCGATACCCATATCGTTTACGAGTGGAAGATGCGCGGAGGCGGGGTTTGGAAGCATGGTGGCACCTGGGAAGGAATTGTTCCCCAACTTCAGGCAAGCTTCAAGAAAACTGCGGCTGGCCCCCGAAAATATCAACTTGAAAAATACATGCGGGTCATGAAATGTTCTGCATGCAAGGGGCAGCGCTTAAACCCTCAGGCGCGCTTTGTAAAAATCGCAGGCAAATCTCTGGTAGATCTTTGCTCTCTTCCCGTTTCCGAACTAGCTGAATGGCTTGATCCAATAAGTGGCGATCTTGCAAAAATAATCTCTCCCATCCAATCCCTTATTGCTGATGAAATCCTCAAGGAACTTCGAGGAAGAGTGGGTTTTCTTTTAAACCTAGGCCTTCATTATCTTTCTCTTGAACGATCCGCCCCTACTCTTTCTGGTGGCGAAGCACAGCGCATTAGACTTGCTGGCCAAATAGGCTGTGGATTAGTAGGGGTACTCTATATCCTTGATGAACCAAGCATTGGATTGCATCCACGCGATAACGAACGACTTATTGAAAGCCTTAAGCGCCTGCGCGATTTTGGCAACACCGTAATCGTGGTTGAGCATGATGAAGACACCATGCGGGCTGCTGATTTTATTGTCGACTTCGGCCCTGGGCCGGGAATTCGTGGAGGTGAAATTGTCGCTACAGGATCCTACGATGAGATTGTTGCCAACAAAAACAGCCTTACTGGTAAATATCTTTCTGGCAAAATCACCATTGATGGTCCCCCTACCAGACGTAAAGGCAACTCGCATTCCATAACCGTCATCGGCGCAAGGCATCACAACCTTAAAAACATTAACGCAGAGTTCCCTCTGGGCAAATTTATTTGCGTTACAGGTGCAAGCGGTTCAGGCAAAAGCTCTTTAGTAAACGATATTCTTAAGCGGGGGCTTTCTTCTCTTCTTAACAAAACCACAATTGCAGATCCCGATGTGGAAGCGCAGGAAGATTCTGAAGAGGTGCTTCATTCATCAAAAATGCCACCAGGTGAACATGATTCCATCAAAGGCTTCCAGCACATTGACAAAGTCATCAACATTGATCAAACCTCAATTGGTAGAACTCCGCGGTCCAATCCTGCAACCTATATCAAGGTATTTGATGAAATAAGGGCGCTTTTTGCAGAGTTACCCGAAGCAAAGATTCGGGGATACCAGAAAGGCCGCTTTAGCTTCAATAGGCCTGGGGGTAGATGCGAAGCTTGCGAAGGGAATGGCAGCAATCGGCTTGAAATGGATTTCCTTGCAGATGTCTGGGTCCCCTGCCCTGTTTGCGAGAGCAGGCGATTCAACAGGGAAACCCTCCAGGTTCGATTCAAGGAAAAGAACATCCAAGAAGTGCTCGAGATGGACATCCAGCAAGCCGTAGAGCACTTCCAAAATATCCCCAAGATTCACAGTATGCTTAAAACCCTGCATGATGTAGGCCTTGATTACATGAAACTTGGGCAACCTGCACCTACTCTTTCAGGGGGCGAAGCGCAAAGAATCAAACTTGCCAAGGAACTTTGCAAAAGATCCACAGGCAAAACTTTGTACCTTCTTGATGAACCCACCACCGGGCTTCATTTCGAAGACATTCGGAAGCTACTGCAGGTGCTTCACGGATTTGTTGATGCAGGAAATACAGTTCTTGTAATCGAGCACAATCTTGATGTTATCAAAACTGCAGACTGGATTATCGACTTGGGGCCTGAAGGGGGTAAGGGCGGTGGCGAAATCCTATTTGCTGGAACCCCAGATGACTTGCAAAAATGTAAAATCTCGCATACTGGTAGCGCCCTAAAGGAACACCTTAACCCTAAAATCAAAGGGCCTAAGCCTGGAAAATCCTCTCAAAAGAAAAAAGGCGCTCAACAACCTTTGAAATATATTGAGGTCGCAGGCGCACAGCAACACAACCTTAAAAATGTAAATGTTTCAATTCCTAGAGATAAAATGACGGTTTGCTCCGGACCCAGCGGATCAGGCAAAAGTTCTCTCGCAATGGATACCATTTACGCCGAAGGACAGCGAAGATACATAGAATCTCTATCTGCTTATGCCAGACAATTCCTCGGCCAAATGCAGAAACCCAGGGTTGAGCATGTTACAGGGTTATCCCCTGCAATTGCCATCGAACAGAAAAACAACAGTAAAAGCCCCCGCTCAACGATTGGTACGATCACCGAAATCCATGATTATCTTCGTATTCTTTTTTGCAGGTTGGGGGAGCCCCATTGTCCCAAATGCAACATCCCCGTAGGCACCCAAACCTCCGACGAAATTATTGCGAAGATCGAATCCATGCAGGAGGGCTCGAAGATTTATCTGATGGCTCCCATCGAAAGGAAAGGGCAGGATTCTTTTGAAGAGATTTTCAACGAAATCCGCAGTGCTGGCTACCTTCGAGTTCGGATTGATGGCAAACTTTACACCCTTGAAAACATTCCTGAAATCGACCATCGCAGAAAACATAATGTTGAAGTCGTTGTAGACAGGCTTGTTATCAGATCGGGCATGCGCACCAGAATTTGTGATGCAGTTGAATCGGGCTTGGATCTCGGTAAAGGCATGCTTCATGTAGCACATGTTGATGATCAATTTGCAGAAGAAAACTGGAAGATAGACAAATATAGCCAGCATTTTTCCTGTAACAAATGCAATCGGGGATTCGAACCACTCAATCCCCATCATTTTTCATTCAATAGCCCTTTGGGGTGGTGCCCGGTTTGTGAAGGGCTCGGAAAACAACAAGGCGCAAACCCTGCCCTTCTTATACGAAACCCATCCCTGACTTTACGCAAAGGCGCACTTTCTGCATGGCCCGACCTTGAAGCAAATGATGGGTTCCTCCCTTTTGCTCAAGCCATTGCTTCTACAGGTGGATTTAATCTTGATACGCCTTTTGATCAACTTACTCCAACACAGCAACGATTAGTTTTTCATGGTTTCAACGAAGATTGGATTGAAGCCTCGGTTCCTTCCCCATCTAAAAACAAGTCCAAGGTGCTTTTTCAATACAAAGGATTATTCCCCGCACTTGAAGAAGCCTCCAGGGTAAGCGCCTTTTACCGTGCCAAACTCGATAGTCTTGTAAGCGATGTCGCATGTGGAACTTGCAGGGGTTCCAGACTTCGCGATGATGCTTCCGCATGTAAATTACATTTCGGCAAAGGATTGCCATCACTCACAATCGGCGAGTTAGAATCTTCAACCCTAAGATTAGCGTTGAGTTATTTCAAAGGACTGACACTTACCGCCTCCCAAAAAAAAATTGCAGGCGAATTAGTCCGAGAGATTGTAGGGAGACTGCAATTGCTTGTTGATGTTGGACTGGATTATGTGACCCTGGATCGATCGGGGCCCACTCTTTCGGGTGGGGAATCGCAAAGAATCCGCCTAGCCAGCCAGGTAGGTAGCGGGCTCACCGGAGTTCTTTACGTTCTTGATGAACCTACCATTGGTTTACATCCCCGCGATAATCAACGCCTTTTAAAAGCTTTACAAAAACTTCGCGACCTGGGAAACACGCTGATCATGGTAGAGCATGACCGGGAAGTCATTAGTTCCGCTGATTATCTTCTTGATTTCGGACCCGGAGCTGGCAGCATGGGGGGAGCTATAACCTCGAGTGGAACTCCTGCGCAGGTTCTTAAGTCTGCTGCTTCCCTTACTGGCCAATACCTATCAAGCAAAAAATTCATTCCTGTCCCAACCAGAAGAAGATTATCTTTCAACAAGTCGGGAATATGCCAACCTTCTGGAACACTTTGCATTCGTGGGGCTAGACAAAATAATCTGAAAAACATCGACGTATGGATTCCCCTGGGCGCCTTGGTCTCAGTCACAGGGGTCAGCGGGTCAGGAAAAAGTTCGCTAATCAACGAAGTTCTTTATCAAACTCTTGCCCGCAGATTGCACCGTGCCAGAATGCCGGCCACCGCTCATGATGATATTTTGGGCTTGGAAAATGTCGATAAAGTGATCAATGTCGATCAGGATCAGCTTGGGAATTCCCCACAATCAAACCCAGCTACCTATACTGGTGTTTTCGATCACCTGCGGGAATTATTCAGCAAGCTTCCAGAATCTAAAATCAGGGGCTATCAACCTCGAAGATTCAGCTTCAATAAACCGGGCGGCAGGTGCGATGCTTGCGAAGGCAATGGACAAAAATGCATCGAAATGCATTTCCTTCCTGATGTTTGGCTCGAATGCGACATATGCAAAGGCAAACGCTACAACCCAGAAACATTGGCTGTTTTATACAAGGGAAAATCAATCGCAGATGTGCTGGAAATGCGCATTAGCGAAGCTCTGGCCTTGTTTGAAAACCAACCCAAGATACGACAGATACTTCAGACCTTGGATGATGTCGGCCTAGGATACATGGCACTTGGACAATCAGCCCCTACCCTTTCTGGGGGGGAGGCACAGCGAGTTAAACTTGCATCTGAACTTGCAAGACCCAATACTGGTAAAACCATTTACATTCTTGATGAACCCACCACCGGACTTCATTTTGATGATGTTAGAAAACTGCTGGAAGTCCTACATCGTTTGGTTGATTTGGGAAATACCGTAGTCGTAGTTGAACATAATCTCGATGTTATAAAAAGTTCTGATTGGATAATTGATCTTGGCCCAGAGGCAGGACCGGAAGGCGGCATGGTCGTCGCTCAAGGTACACCCGAAGCAATTGTTACCGGGGTTTGGGAAAAACTCCATATCTCTGATACACCTATAAAAACCTTTGGATTATCTCATACTGCAATTGCTTTACTTCCAGTCCTAAAAGCAGGCCCTAAAATTGACCGCATCCCATATGTTCCATTCAAAGAACTTTCTGCCAGAGAAAAAACAATCAACATCAAAGATCTCGGGGCAGATGTCAAAATGCCTTGGGAAGCCGATGGTAAAAACTGGCACACAATAAACCGTATTACTCTCGATGGCAAAGCTTGCAGATGGGATGGAAAAGCACTAGAGTTTCTAGACAAGTTACTGCAATCAAAAAAAGCTCTTGCGCCAACGAATTGGAACGAACGAGGGGTAGTTGAGTTCAGCGCCCAGGGAAAACCCGCAACTTGGTTATGCCATGCTCTTACTGGACACGAGTGGCTCTTACGCCTCGTTTTCAGGGTTCCTAAAAACACCTTCAATGAAGATGAGCTAAATTCCAGCCTTGGCATTCCTACTTTAAACAATACCCCCGGGCTTGAAATATATGGCAATGAATCAAGAGTTCGGGTTGGGAACTTAAAAAAATCCCCCTGGCAACAAGTCACCATCCTGGTCCATCGTCTATCTGAAATCCAAACCGATGAATTTAAAAGCTTTATTGACACTGCATCCACCGCATACCTCGACCATACAAAGCGCTTAGCTTTAAAACCTGAGGATCTCATGCCTTGGAAACTTCATGGAGAAAAATGGCATCTCGGGGAAAAAGGTTTCCCTATTGGCAAAAAGCTTTATTGGGACAGGAATATTTTGAAAGATATTCTCGATTGCGCTGGAAAATCAGGCAAAAACCTCGAGGTACAATGGGACAATCGCGATTGTGTTACTTTTAGGGTCAAAGGCATCGCCCATAGCTGGATGATGGTCAAAACCAAAGGAAACGAATTTCTGGAAGTAAAACTTTCCGGGCCGAGTGGAAAAGTAAATCTGGATATGGCAAAGGGTATTGGCTTTGAACAAGAATTAATCGAACATCGAAACGAAATGGATGTCATTGTTTTAAAATTCGAAAAACCTGAAGACTTCATACTGCCTAAACTCAGCGAATTCTTCAAAGAACACCTCGGGCATTTTATCAGGATGAAATCTGAAAATTAATTACATGACCCTAGAGTAATTCCCCACTACACTTTATTTAATCTAGATGTTTAAATGAGGTCTAAGAAATGCACCGGCTTCTTTCATTTTTAGTAGCACTATCTTTTACAACTTGCTGCATTGAGCACTTCCACATTTTTGACCATCAAATTCATTCTAACTTCATCGTGTTACCCAAGACAGTATCAAGGCAGAACACAGTTAATACAAAAATAGATTTCGTAAATATTAAATCAACCTGCACAATAAGGCAGCGAGGCACTATTCGACATTTTGTCAATTCATCGAAAGTCACCTGATCCACCACAATGTATTTTTTGGAACCTATCTTTGGCGTACACCTTCCCGATGGATTAATCCAAGGGCCAGGAATTATTGCGGGATGGTGCACCGCATTTCTTTTACTTCTTTTGGGAAGCAGGAATCTTTCCAATGATGAAATCCCAAAAATATCACTGCTGACGGCTGTATTTTTTCTGACTAGTTTATTTCCCATCCCAGTCCCGGGCGGGCCTAAAACCCATCTCCTTCTTAACGGCCTTATTGGGATAATCCTTGGTCAACGTGCAATTCTCGCCATAGCTCCGGCTTTGTTTTTGCAATCCCTACTTTTTGCCCATGGAGGTTTTCTATCCCTTGGGCTCAATATTTGCATAATGACCATCCCTGCACTATTCATAGGCCTTATCGCAAAAATCATTCAAAAACCACTTATCCTTGGCAAACCCGCTACCAAACTATCTATTTGCTTCTGCTTAATCATCACCAGTATTTTTTCCGTTACAGCAGGGATTCTCATGCTCGCTTGGCAATTTAAATATGAAGAAAAATCTGAAATCATCAATCGTGTCTTTTTATTTTTGGCATCTCCAGCATCAATCTTAGGATTTACAATTGCATCAATGATTGTTTCCTGGGCTTTATTCAGATCAAGAAATGGAATGCTTTTTGCCTTCGGTTTTTTCATAGGTTTATTCGGCGTGCTCTTCACCATATTTTTACACACAACAACAATGCTATTTTGCTCAGTTCCATATCTGGAACCAATCATCTTTATAACATGCATGATTCACCTGCCCCTTGCAATTGCGGAGGGCTTAACCGTGGGAATAATGGTAAGTTTTCTAGCAAAAGTTAAGCCTGATTTGTTAAATCCCATTGCATTCAGTCAAAAAGAACAAAGCTCAATCATTGAAAGAAAAGCTTGAGAATTGGTTTCCTGATCAGCCAATGAATTTTAATTATTTTGAATGATTGGAAAAATCTCTTCCATGGGAATTTCCCATTCACCAAGACCTACATTGATTTTGGCCTGTCCTTTTTTGTGATCAACACGAACAATAAGGCCTTCCTTATCAAACCTTTGTACAAGCACAATGTCTCCAGCTTTTAATAGTGAACGGAAGTTTGCCAAGATTTGTGATTTTTCGATCTCGCGCTGTTTTGCAACTTCTTGTTGTTGAGTTAAAATATCTTTCTGCCTGGCTTCGACTTGAGCCTGTAAAATCAAGTTGTGCTCATTAGAGACTTCTTGCTTTTCATTCTGCAGTTTCAACAACTTTCTTCCTTTTCGTTTCTTCTTAAGATGTCGATGGGCTTTTCTTAATAGTTCAATGGGAAAATCAAGCCGCTTAGCAATCCGCAATGCATTACTTTTGCCAAATCTCCCGGTCAACAATCTATAAGTGGGACGCAAAGTTTCGAGATCGAATTCAACCGCAGCGTTTTGGGCAAAATCATGATCTATTGCATATGATTTTAGATCACCAAGATGCGTCGTAACCATGCCAAGACATTTTTTTTCTCCCAGTCCATCAAGAATTGCGCGACCCAACGCCGCCCCTTCTATTGGATCAGTCCCCGCTCCCATTTCATCCAAAAGAACAAGGTTTTTTCCACTAACTTTTTTAAATATCTCTGAAATCCGGGAGATATGGGAACTAAAAGTGCTCAAGGACTGTTCAATGCTTTGCTCGTCTCCGATGTCTGCAAAAACATTATCCAGCTTGGGAATTATGCAGCCATCGGAAGCCGGAATGTGCATTCCTGACAACGCCATTACAGTCAAAAGTCCGACTGTTTTCAAAGAGATCGTCTTCCCACCGGTATTAGGGCCAGTTATCACCAAAAGTCGGTAATGACTCCCCAAGGTAACATCAATTGGAACAATTTTTTTAGGCTCATCAGAGGAAACCTGTAAAACACTTTGTTTGTTCAACAAATCTTCCACGAGGGGGTGTCGAGCTTGTTTAAGTAAAAGGAGTGAGCCTTTTTCAATGATCGGGGGAACCATCAAAAAAGCATTACTAAATTTAGCCTTGCCATAAATGAGATCAACATGGGCAAGAATCTCGAGAGAAGAAGTAATCGGGACGCAGATTTTTCCAACTTCAGAACTCAGCCTTCTTAAAATTTTCCCTATCTCCCGAAGTTCTTCAGCTTTTAATATCGATCGTTCAGAACTAAGTTTTGCAACTCGCGCAGGTTCAATATAAAGAGTATCGCCCGTACTACTGGTACGATGAACAATTCCTTGAATTTTCATCCTATGATTAGCAGGAATCGGCAAGACACAATGATCGCCACTGAAAGTTGCATTGGGATAACGCAAAATCTTTTTAATTTCAGGGTCTGCTATAACTTTCCTGATCTGAACTTGAATTGCCTCTTCAACTACGGAAATTTTCAAGCGAACCGCACCAAGTTCAGGGCTTGCCATATCCAAAACTTGGCCTCTTGGATCAATGCAGCCTTGGATCATCTTTGCGGTAAGACTAAAATCCTCAACCGGAGCTAAAAGATCAGAGAGAGCCATCAAACTTTCCTGCAATCTCATCCGGAAACGGTACATATGACCAGTACAAACAAGAGCATCAGAAATCTGCAAAAGTTGCTCGGCGGTGAGTTGAGATCCGATCGATGCCCGCCTAACCAATAAACGGATATCAGATAATCCTGCAAAAGGCGGGGCCTGGCCCAATGAAAGACTTTTAACCATTTCAGTTACAAGGAGAATTTCTTCGCTTAAAATATCAAAGCTATCCATCCTGTTCATTTGAAATGCACGTTCTTTACCCAAAGAGGTAAAGCAGTAGGAAGCTGTCATTTCTCGAATTTTAGGGAACTGCAAAAGTTCCAAAGTATGCAAATCGAATGCCACTGATTCCATCCTATCGGTGTAATTTAAAATATTATTTTAGGGAACCTAGAAATTTACACAATAATCGTTCGGAAACATAGGCCTTATTTCCCTATAAAACCATTATGGAATCACAAGATGTATTAATCGTTGGCGCAGGTGTCATGGGTTTGAATACCGCCTATGAACTTGCAAAAAACAAGATAAAGGTAAGCTTGGTGGACCAGTTTTTACCTTATCGAAAAGCATCTTGGGCAGGAGCTGGTATTATTCCCCCCGGAAATCCAAACCTGGCAGCCAACCCGGTAGATTGGCTAAGGGCAAAAAGTTCTTCAATTTTCCCTTCTTTATCTGCGGAACTCCACGAATACACCAATATTAACAATTGCTACACAAAATGTGGTGGCCTGGAATTGACTTCTAATCATGAAGAAACAAATGAACTAGGTTGGACTAAAGAAAATATTCATTTTGAAAGAATTAATGCTTTCGATTTAAAATCTTCAAACCCGTACCTTAGTCCAAAAGATTTCAAAGCCACCTACTTCCCAGAAATGGCACAGATTAGAAATCCACGGCATTTAAAGGCCCTTACAGAAGCCTGTAAACTACTTGGCGTTCGCATTTATAGTGATTGCAAAATAACAGGGGTTATGAAAAAAGGGCGTCGAGTTTTAGGTCTCGAATCTGAAACCGGAATTTTTAGTGCTGACCAATTTATTATCACTGCGGGACCTTGGTCAGGCGATTTTTTAGCTCAAGAAAAAATTGAAATGCAAATCTTCCCTGTCAGGGGACAAATTCTTTTATTACACTCCTCACTCCCATTAAAAGAAATCATTCTAAAAGATAAACACTATATCGTTCCAAGGGGTGAAGGCTTGGTATTAGTGGGATCGACAGAAGAAAAAGTGGGATTTAACGGGGGCACCACCGCAGAGGGAAAAGAACATCTGTTTAAAATTGCTTGCGATTTAATCCCAAAATTTGAACATTCAAAAGTTATAGATCATTGGTCAGGACTACGGCCGGGTTGCAGCAAAAATTCACCATTAATAGGTAAATCTCCATCATCAGACAACTTATATTTTGCAACCGGACATTTTCGCCAAGGATTACAAACTTCCCCTGCAACCGCCCTCCTGATAAAATCTATTTTAATGCGTGAGGAAACCGAAATAGATTGCGAATATTTCATGAAAACCAGTGAACAAACGTCAACAATCATACCCCTTTTTCAATCATGACAAACAACGAGCAAAGCAATCCTTGGCAACCTCAAATAACAAACGAAACATCACTTAATGATGGCTTTAAATACATATTATCAACTCGACTTCATACGCTAGCAAAAATATTAAACAAGCAAAACATCAACAACGATTTATCACCCAAACTAGTGCACTCATTAAGGGTAGCAAGCAGAAAACTAATTACAGCAATCAAATTATTCAAGCAGGTAGCCACAAAAAAAATTGCAGGAAAACCACATGATCGAACAAAAGATCTGATGGATCATTTTGGCCCGATACGAAACTGGGATGTTTTTTACAACGCCTGCAACAATTACAACAACAAATCAACTCCGGAAATGCAGGACCTATTTTTACAGGGCGTTATCTGGGCCATTCGAAACCGATTCGAAAAAAAAGCGCTGCTATTTCTCAGGCTAAAAGCCGAAAAACTTGAATCCCGCCTTTTAAAAACTGCAACCAAAATTTACACAACCAAAGATGAATCAACTTCAACCAGTTTTTTCGAATGGTCAAGAATAAGCCTCATGAAAATCCTTGACGATTTCAAAACCTCCATCAGCACGATTGATTATTCCAAAAAAGAATTACATGCATTCCGTCTCAAGATCAAATTTGTCCGTTACGGGCTGGAAATCATGGGAGATGCCATCCCCTTAGAAAAATCATTCCCCCTTCATGAAGCACTTAAAAAAGGCCAAACGATTTTGGGAACCATAAACGATTTGCATTTTCAGATAGAGCAAACATTCATTGTCCAATCTTCTTTAAAAAATCAAAAAGAAACTTTTTTTCTCACAGATTTCCCAGAAGAGAATTCGTTCTTAAAACACTGCCAACAAATGTTGGAAACTAATATGGAATTATTTAAATCTTGGCTGATATCAACAGCAGTTTTAATTGAATTTTGATCAGATAGTACCAACATTGAAATCAAAAGCTGTCACTGAGTCGGCCCAAATCAAACCATCAACCCACCACTGGATAGTAAGACTGAGTTGTACCCTCCTTTGAATTTGATATTCCGCTTGAAAACAAGCCTCCAACATTGCCAGAATTTTTTCAACACCTACTGCTGCGGGCAATTGGAACCGGGGTCGGGATATTAAAGCGCCCGTATTGCTTTTCAATAATATCTGACCACGAAGCCATGAAAGCGTACCATGAACCAACCATCTAGCCCTGCTCCTCTGCGCAGAAGTTTCTTTCCCCGCACCCTCTATAAAATCCATCACCATTTTCACCAGTTTAACAGGATCAGGTACTGGCATTATAATTTCAGCGAGAAAAGAATCTTCCAAGTGAGAGAAATCGGGGTCGGTAAGCATGATCGCCTGGGATACAGATCCGCCACAAGCGTCTGTAATTTTGTTTAAATCAAAACTACCATCAATTTGTTTTACAGCGAAAACCTTTGCAACTTCACTTTGACTTAACCCATGGAAAGCTAATTTTTGACAGCGAGAAAGAATTGTTTCTAGCTGTCGCTCCAAGCTTGTTCCAATTAAAAATATAATGGAATGTGGCGGTGGCTCTTCGAGTGATTTCAAAAAAATATTACCTGATTCTTCATTCAAAAGATCACAATCATCAATCACAAGCACCTTTGCACCACCCCGGGAAGCCTTTAAAAAAAAGCCCTCGCAAATTTCTTTCATTAATTCACGCGGAAACTCATGAACATCCTTGGGGCAACTATTCATTTGTAAATCAGGATGGTTTTCAGCTTCGACCAATTTACAAGAAGCACAAACGCCACAAGCTTCAAAATTAATGTTAGATTGACACAAAAGAGCTTTTCCAAACTCAATCGCAAGAGTACGTTTACCAATCCCATCCGGCCCATGAAAAAAATAAGCCTGTCCAAGCCTGTTTGTTTTCCAGGCTTGGATCAAATATTTAATCTGGCTTTCGTGGCCTACAATATCTTTCCAGGACACTTAAAACTTTCTTATCAAATGGCGAATTAGTTAAAATTGTGAATTTGAAGCGTTTTATTCACTTCTGCAAATATTAATTCTCCAACATTATCTACAGGAAGCAGCGCATCAATAACAATAACATTTTGTCTTCCGGTTCCAGCTTCTTTTAAAAACCCTCGTCTTACTTTTTCAAAATATTCATCTGATCGTTGCTCCATTCGATCGGAAGGCTTTCCCACCCTTAAGCGTGAAACTGAAACGGGAAGATCAAGAAGAAATGTAATATCTGGAACAAGGCCACCAGTGGACAACAAACCCGTCTGCCAAAGTTGATCTATGTCCAATCCACCTGCATATCCTTGATACACGATATTGGCGAATAGATACCTGTCAGAAATAACAACTTCGCCCTTTTCGAGTGCGGGCAAGATTACCTGATCAACAAGTTGAGCCCTACTGGCCATAAATAAAAGGGCCTCACACCTGGTAGCAATATGGGTTTTATTGTGCAGAAGAATTTCACGCAATTTCTTGCCAACTTCGGTCCCACCAGGGTCAACGCATGTGGTTGTTTTAACTCCTAAAGCACCAAGCTTACCGGCAAGGTTTTTGACTTGGGTGGATTTTCCACAACCATCCAATCCATCCATGCTGACGAACAGTCCCTTAGGCATCGGAAACTAATCTCTGGAATTAATGGGGAGTGATAGGATGAAGGTCAACTTCAGCCATTTCATCCGCATGATAACTGGAACGAACAAACGGCCCTGCAACAACTTTCTTAAAGCCCAAAGATCGGGCAAGAAGAGCAAGGTGATCAAATTCTTCGGGGGGAACAAAGCGGGCAATTGGCATATGTTTCAAAGTAGGAGAAAGATATTGCCCCAAAGTAAGAGTATCGCAATCAACGGTTCTAAGATCAGCGAAAACTTCCAATAATTCGTCGTTGGTTTCACCCATACCAAGCATAATACTTGATTTGGTTACAATATTCGGTTTAGTCATTTTTGAATGCTGTAACACAGCAAGGCTTCGTTCATAAATCGCCCTTCCCCGGGCCTTTTTATATAACCTTGGAACAGTTTCCATATTGTGATTAAAAACTTCAGGTTCTGCTGATAGCACAATATCAAGAGCAGCCATATCACCTTGAAAATCCGGTGTGAGAACTTCCACAGCGGCGCCTGTCTTTTTTCTAACCGCCAAAATACATTTACGAAAATGATCAGCACCACCATCGGGAAGATCATCCCTGGTAACAGAAGTTATGACAACAAAACGCAATCCTAATCGTAAAGCAGCTTCTGCAACGCGATCAGGTTCATCATCTTCCACATGAAGAGGTTCCCCCTTGGGAACCGAGCAAAAGCCACAAGGGCGTGTACAAACATTCCCAAGCACCATAAAAGTGGCGGTTTTCCGGGAATAGCATTCAGCCCTATTTGGGCAGCGTGCATTTTCACAAACTGTTTCAAGTTTTAATTCATCAAGCAAAGATTGGGTAAAAGAGTTTTCATTGCCAGCCGGCAACTGTTTTTTCATCCAGGAAGGCAACCTTTTGCCTGGGGCTGGTTTTTCGATTGTATCAAGTGGCAGCATGAAATTGCTTTTCTCCAAAAGCGAAAAGTATCTATGATAAGTTTAGCGAAAGGATGGTAAAAAACACAACCATCTGTAAAAAAAAGTTGGCGTTTTAAACTTTTACAATTTGATGGAAGACAACCATCTAGAAAAATGATAATATCTTTCCATTCATCAACCATTAATCAGGAGTATGTGATATGCGTTTCTTTCTAACCATGTCGATTGTCGCAACCTTAACGGTTTCTTTCAGCGCATGTGCGTTTGCCCAAGAAAAACGAACCGTCGTTAATATCCAAACATCGCTTGGGGATATCAAGGTTGAGCTTAACGATTCTGCAGCACCAATAAGCGTAAAAAACTTCCTTTCATACGTAGACGAAAAGTTTTACGATGGAACCATTTTTCACCGTGTCATTGCGGACTTCATGATACAAGGTGGCGGTTTTGAAACCGGTCTCCAAGATGCCAAACTGATTTCAGATTTCGAAAAGAAACAAAAGAAAACCAAAGCACCCATCAAAAACGAATCAGGCAATGGACTTTCCAACACCCGCGGTTCAATCGCAATGGCACGCACAAGTGTTCTTGACAGTGCAACCAGCCAATTTTTTATCAACACGGTGGACAACGCCAGACTAGATCCAGCCAAATACTGCGTTTTTGGCAAAGTTGTTGATGGCATGGATGTTGTTGATAAAATCCGCAAAGTTGAAACAATGTCCATTCAAGGTCAAATCGGCGATGTTCCAACAAAAGATGTTGTCATCAAATCTATCACTCGTGTTAAATAATCCTAATTAAGAAAGAGAAATATAATGGCTAATCCAAGCGTTAAGGTTAAAACATCCAAGGGTGAATTAACCATTGAATTAAATGAAAAAGCTGCCCCCATTACCGTCAAGAATTTTTTGTCCTATGTGGAAGACAAGTTTTACGATGGTACTATTTTTCATCGAGTGATTAAAAAATTCATGATCCAGGGGGGTGGGTTTAACCCTGGCATGAAACAAAAAGCTACCAAAGGAAACATCAAAAATGAATCCTTCAATGGGCTTACCAACCTGCGAGGCACAATTGCGATGGCGCGTACACCAGATCCCGATAGCGCCTCGAGTCAATTTTTTATTAATGTCAAAGACAATAGTTTTCTAGACAAGGCCAATGCCGGGGATGGTGCCGGTTATTGCGTATTTGGCAAAGTCACGTCCGGAATGGAAGTCCTAGACGCCATTGAAAATGTGCAAACGGGAAACAAAATGGGTCATGGAGATGTTCCAAACGAAGACGTCACGATTTTGTCTGTAACTAAAGTTTAATCAAAACTTATTTGCCCCAAGGGGACTGTATAACAGTCCCTTTTTTATTTAAGGTTTGATCAGAACCTTGGCATAAACATGATTTTTCCTGTCACCGGTTTCTAAAAAAGTCTCCATCAGTGTTTCGAGTGAAGGCGAGACTTTACCGTTCCACTTGGAAATTAAATTCGAAGTTATCGAAACAGGTTTATCAAAATCAATCTGTGACTCACCTTTGGAATTTTTACCAAACAAGAGGTAATAGTTTTTCATACCATAGGTTTTTATAGTGATAATATTGGATGCAACATCCGACTTGGCAAAAAAACTAGCAGGCTGCAGGTTTGGCTTCCAAGTTTGAGGATAATTAAGCTTGTTTTCATTTATTGTGTCAGAACCAATCCAATAGAATTGATTATCGCAAAAACGGCTTGATTGAAATTCATTGCCCAAAATTGAACCACCACCATCCGAGCCTAATTGATTCATGGGAAAAACTCTAGATTTACCTCGCATCCAATCACAAATCAAAGGTAATTCGCCACGAAAAAATTCAATTCCACGACCTTTGTACTGGATCCAAAGAGAAGGATAACCGCGTGGCATCCAATTAGTGAAAATTTGGCGGGTTTTAAGATTGGTATCACCTGCTCGATCGCCATTCACTACATAAAACGGGAGATACTGCCCATTACGCCAATACTTTTCAATAAACAAATCAAGAACAGTGGAGCACATGGGTATTATGCCTGCGAATTGATCCGGATGCGACAACCCAACATCGAATGCAACAGCAGCGCCTTGTTCATAACCGAAAAGAAAAACTTTATCTGGATCAACAGGTGAATTTAATCGCGCATCCCTAAGAATATCAAGAATCGCAAAATGTTCCTTGTCAGAGAAGCCATAGCCAATACCACCAATTTGCCAATGATAACCCAACAGAATAAATCCATACTCATCCGCCAGGGGCGCCCATTTTTCCAACATTGAATCAACAGTTTCATTGGTGCCAGGAAATACAATCAAAAGCGGATAAAGCCTGTTTGGGTTGACATCAGCAGGGTATCGCATGGAATATTTTGATCCCCTGCTTTTGCCAGACTTAAGCTCCTTTTCAAATACTTTGCCAGAAGGGTTGGTTTCAATTGGCAAAATAGTTTGCAATAAAACCTGCCCTACTTCTTCGGGTTTAGCAGCAGGGTATTTGTTTAAAAATGAATCAAATGCAGTTTTTCGACCCAATGAATTATCCGCTTTGATGAAATCAATGATAAAAGTTCGAGTTTGCCAAAGCCTTTTAGCAGATATCGGATTGGGATCCGCAGAAGAATTACCCATAACCCATCCGCTTATTGCCAGAGAAGCTGTTTTTTCCAATTCGGCCAGAGTCAACATAGGGCCGTCGTTGTTTTTTTGCTTCGAAATGCTTAAGAAAGCATCAAGCCTTTCAACGGATTCTTCCGTGATGATTTTTTGGAGATTATCAACAGCCTTAATAAGAATAGGATCCGCTTTTTTTTCTGAAAGAGCAGAAGATAGATAGACAAGGTTTTTTTGGGCCAAGAGAAATTGTTCCTGTGCTTTTTCAAGTTTGGATTGCAAAGATTGAATTTCGGTTAATATTTTATCCTTAGCCTCAGCAATGGGGAATGAATCCAATTGCTTTCTTGCTTCTGCGAGTCGTCCAGCCCCGATGATCCGTTTAATTTTCTCCAGTCTTTCCCTACCTCTAAAGGATTCGATCACTTCCCGGGCTTTATCCGTACGCTCTTTATGCTCAGGAAAATCGTTGGCCAAAGATTTGAGTTCTTTTTCACTATCTTCAAACCATCCAGCCTGCGCAAGAAAATCAACCAATTTAAACCTGCGTGACACCATTTCCTCGGGTTTGACTTTATCCGTGTTTTGAAAATCAGGATGAGATTTAATCAAACTAATCACTTTTTTAGAGCCGATTTCCTGGGTTAGGTACATGGAACTCCATACAAACTTACTGGTTGCATCCACCCTTATGGCATAGGAAGAAAGATTGGAAATATGTTGAAAAACACCAACCAACCCAACAGGACTACGATATTTAAATGTGCGCTCCCACTTGGAATCCCAATCGGTAGATTCAACCTCTGCTAAGAAAGGAGGGGGGCCTTTACCATTGGGAATATAAATGGGCTTGTTATGAATCCACTTTTCTTCCTGAATGGGATCACGTTTATCAAGAGTTCGAACCAAATTGGGGTTAAAGTAAATACGTCTGACCCCATCATCAACCATGTAAAAACCTTTGGGAATAATAACCGGTTCCTTACTGACCGGATCGAATTCAGTGACACTTTCACGCTTAACCATGCCTTGCAGAACAAAACCATCTTTTAAAATGACAATATCGGCTAAAACGGAGCAGCAAAGTGTCAACCCGATCAAAACAAGAGAAAGTGTCCTTAAAGCTAAATTCATTTGAAAATCCATTGCGCCTAAGCGTGCCTAATTTAAAGATTCTTTTTTACAATCATGTACATAAGGATATTATAAACACTTGATGAACAAGAATAATTTTAGCATGTTTCAATCTTAGAGTTATTCTTAATAGGAAAAAACAATGCCAATACATTTCAAATGCAAGTACTGCGATTCCAAACTAAGTATCACCCGAAGAAAAGGTGGATTACAAGTTCAATGCCCATCATGTTATAAATACGTAAGAGTGCCTACTCTTCCGGATGAAAACCAACCATTTACACAAACAAAACCTGAAGCCGCATTGCCAGAAAAAGGGCCATTAATCAAACAAAAAGAAAACCCTTTGGAGTCTATGAATCCGGATATGATATTAGGCGCCACTGCAAAAGGTTTACCTGCCCCCGCCTTGGTTTGCCTCTGCTTATCAATCATTGAAGCTTGACCCATCGCGAAATCGTTGTTTGATCGAGTAAATTAAGGGCAGCTAAACTTCCTGCGCAAAGCTAGACAAACTAGAGCCTCAAATTGAGGCGCACCAACGCACTGACATAGCCTGACGCAGCTGCGGGCTTCGAGTACGCTACAAGTCTGTGTGCAAACAGCGAAAAAATGATCCGCCTAATTCAGTCACTTTGATGAGCCAGCAGACGCTACCTCCTACTCCCTTGCCTGCTGTTGATACAGCACAACGCCGCCTGGTGCAGGTGCTGTTTGTCGGCGTCTTTATGGCGGCACTCGATTCAGCCATCGTGGGGCCGGTCCTGCCCGCATTGCGTGCATCCTTTGGTATTGACAACCGTACTGCCGGATTGCTGTCTACCGTTTTTTCTCTGAGTTCGATGTGCAGCACGGCGCTGATGGCTTACTTCAGCGACCGCCATGG
>RFZJ01000151.1 GCA_009920765.1 Planctomycetota bacterium
TTTCATTGCAGCTCTCGCGTTCTTAGGATGCCTTGGCAGGGAGAAGCGTTAACAAATAATCCTTGCCCAATCGATTACAGTAATCACCAAAGGTTTCGCCCTTCAGTCTTTTTCCTTTGAAATCAACAAAAAGATGGCGAAACATCGGAACGATATCCGACTTTAATACCAAATCCTTCAACATGAAATTCAGTCGGGTTCCATTCACATGCCCCCCAACAAACACCATGTACTTCTCACCACTTCTACCCACAAATCCAATTTCGCTTTGATAGGGACGGACACAGCCGTTGGGGCAGCCTGTCATTCGAACATTAATGATTTCGTTGCTTAAATCCAATTCCTTCAGGACAACCTCCATCTCATCAATGACACTCGGAAGAGCCCTTTCAGCCTCGGAGATCGCCAATCCACAGGTCGGAATCGCTGGACAGGCAAGGCTGTACTTCTGAACATTCGAAAGATCCTGGGGTTTCCTGACCCCATGGCTTGCCAAAATAGCCTCGATCTCATGCTTTGCACTTTCAGGAAGATCACAAATCAAAATATCCTGAATTGCAGTCAGCCTTACTTCCGTACCAAACTTGGTGATGATCGTTCGTAAGGCGGTACGCAGCTTAAAATCACCCTCATCCTTGATACGGCCATTCTCAACGCTTACCCCGTAAAAGAATTTCCCATCGCCCTGCGCATGCCAGCCAAGGTGGGTTTCATAGCCCGTGATCTGGATGTTTTTTGGCAACACCAGAGGCTTGGTCAGATAACCCTTCAAGGTTTCGCGGAACTTCTCCACGCCCCAATCTGCAACCAGGTACTTGATACGGGCCCTTTTACGATCCGCCCTATTGCCATGATCCCGGTAAAGGGTGATCACAGCTTCAGCGCCTTTAAGCACATCTTCACGGGGCACATAACAAATGGGAATGGATAAATGCGGGAAGGTCGTTGGCTTACCATGGGTCCTTCCCATGCCACCGCCCACCAAAATATCATAACCAACCACTTCACCGTTTTTAATATCTGCGACAAAACCAAGATCCTGACTGTAAACATCAATGCAATTATCATGGGGGGCGGTAAGGCCGGTCTTGAACTTCCTGGGTAGATACACCTTTCCATAAATAGGTTCGAATTCTTCCGCCACATTTTCATTCAGCGATTTTCCATTGAGCCAGATTTCATGGTAAGCAGTGGATTTAGGGGCCAAATGAATCGCAATGGCATATGCATCATCCTGAAGCGTTTGATGCACCTTGTCGTTTTTCATGGGTGCCGGGCAAGCCATCACATTACGATTTACATCGCCACAGGCAGACAAAGTGGAAAGCATGCATTCATTGATGCCAGCAATCACGCCTTTAAGGTTATTTTTAAGAATTCCATGAAACTGGATGCTCTGCCTGCTGGTAAGGCGGACTGTGCCATTGGCATGGGACTCGGCTAATTGATCAAGGGCGAGGTACTGCTTTGCGGTCATTTTTCCGCCGGGAATCCGACCCCGAACCATGAACATGTAGTGCTTGCCCAGACCTTCCGTCCTGCGATTTTTACGGGCGTCCCGATCTTCCTGCTGATAGGAACCATGAAACTTGAGCAACTGCTTGGAATCATCGGAAAAATGATCTTCTGCACTGGCTAATTCCAGGCTAAGCGAACCTCGCAGAGACCTGCTATTTTCTTTAATGATTTCAACAGCGGATCGACCGCTTGCGGGAGCTTCATCAGCCACTGTCTCGTTTTCATTTGCCATTATTTTGTATTCCGTTTAGTGAAAAAACATTCCTAGCCACCAATGCAAAGAGCTTAATCCATACTAAAGAAAAAGCTTTTGATTCTTACCATGTCAATTTAGGCGGATTAATCGTTAAATTCCAGTCCAACAAGCAATCAACTTTAATGAATGAAGGGATTTAATCTGAGTTAAACCCCACAATTATTTATTTTTCAATGCTGTTTTCATACGATTCAAGTTCCAATCGCGTTCATCCGAACTTCATTTATATGCAGGGAAACTATTCACCTGTAATGATTTGCAACATTTGATGAGAGGCTAAAGGTAACTGTGACGAAGGATTTGCTCAACCCCCAACATTCCATTCATTATGGTTTCCTGACGATTAATCAGGATGCCAATGGTTTTTTTGGCGCTTACCTTGTAACTAATCGCTGGGCCAGGCCTATTGAATTTCGCATTAGTAGCGCTGTTCAACCCAATAAAGTTCAGCATATTCTTTATGGCGAAGGGCTAAAACCTTTCATTTATTCAGAAGTCATAGCCAAAACATTGGTTGAAAAAAGCTCACAACTCGTTGATTTAGTGGTTACAGACCTTCCCGAGGTTCTCGGATTACGCAAAAAGCTTGATATCCCCGTGGTTTGCCTGGCAAAGGCCGAAGACCCAGTACCCCAAGGTACCCATGTTATCCCCGGCCCAAGGGGAATCGGGTTACACTTGGCGGGAACCACCGAGGAAGCTGAACTTTTCACGAGCTTTTTTGATGGTTTGGATATCGATCTGGCTGAGCCCTTTATTCGTATCCGAGATGCCGTTCAAGAAACCAGAAAATCCACGACAAGAACGACATCAGCTGCGTAAAACAAGGATTAAGGCGCTGTGGTGCCTTCAATCGTAACCAAAACAGGTGTTTCCTGAAGATCCGTCTTGATCTTTAGCTGTTTCTTGAACTGACCTTCTTGCTTGATTGCGCACTTGAAGGTTACCGTTTGAACCATGGAGGGCTCGGTGGTAGGCTGGGTTCCCAATTCGATTCCTTCCCCCAAGCCATCCACTCCCAATACTTTAAACGGCTTGCTCGCACGAACAACCACCCTGCGGGTCAGGCTTTCCTCTGGTTTGATTGTACCCAGCGAAAGCAAAGCTGGAGAAACACTTATCGAGGATTGAATCGAGGCTTCCACCAAAACTGAAAGCAAAGGCGTGCCGGGATCGTTTGTTTTTAAGTGAATAAACTCCTTCAGATTTCCCGAGGGGGCATCGGGCTTCAAGGTAACATTTACCTGGTATCCAATCTGCCCGGGCTTGCGATAACTTTCCTTAAAGGTGGCTTCCAAGGGCGTATCTTTGGAAATGACCTCGGTAATTTGCCAATTCTGGGTACCTGCGTACTCAACTTCAAGGCTTTGTTCTGCTTTCTGGCCCTGGGAAACTACACCAAACGATACTTGCCCGGGATTAAAAACGACATCGCTTCGGCTATTGCCTGTAACCCTGATTTCAGCGGTAGAAACATACTCCGGGCCAACGGTGACATAAACAATCACCGTTTTAGATCCAGAAAACCTTCGGGCATCCATGGTCGGATGTTTACGATTTCCATTTTCACTGCATAGATGTTGGTTATGGTAAACCGGTGAAAAAGCTGGGCACCTTTTGGCACCACACCGAAATCGTGGACTAGGCCGTCCTTGAACATCTTATCGGCCCAAGCTTGGGCTGATACCGCGTTCGTGGAAACCAAACCGAGAAATAATGCTATGAAAGCATGGCGAATGATGGCCACAAAACCCTCCTTGGAACACCCAAAATTAGTCCTTATAAAATCAAATCTAATAAAAACGGGTATTTGGGAAAAGACTGATTCACCCAAATACCCAAAAATCAATTTACTTATGCGCATCCCACTTCTGCTTGATGAACTTAAACCCATTGCCATAAACATCTTCGGGCGATGGGAACATGTCACGCCAAATCTTGGTTGCAGCTGCCAAATCGGGTAGCGCCCGCCCAAATGCCTCAATGGTCAACCAGCCATCGTACTTGGCTTTCCTAAGAGCCTTGAAAGTTTCATCCCAATGCACATGGCCGCTGCCCGGGGTACCGCGATCATTTTCACTAATGTGCACATGAACATAGGTATCTTCCATCGAGGCAATTGCCTGGGAGATATTTTTCTCTTCGATGTTTGCATGGAAGGTGTCGTACATGGTGCCAAAGTAGGGGTGGTTGATTTCCCGAACCAGGTTCTTTGCATCCAAGGCGTTGGTAAGAAAATAGCATTCGAATCGATTGAGATACTCGATTGCGATTTTAACTTTTACTTTTTGTGCATGATCAGCAGCCTGGGTTAAAACTTCAACCGCTCTTTTTCGTTCATCTGCGGTTGGTGGCTGGCCGGAAAAAACCCCCAATGCAGAGTGATAGGGCCCTGCCAATAAATCACCACCCATCACGCTGGTCATATCCAACGCCCATTTGATACGATCCAAGGCAGCCTTGCGAATACCCGCATCAGGGCTGATTGGGTTGGTATCTGCATTCACCACGGTAACCGTTGTGCAACCAAGGCCAAGGTTGTCGAGTTCTTTTTTGATTGTTTTGTAGTGTTCAGCATCCCCATCGAAAAGAGGGATTTCAACACCATCGTAACCGGTCTTCTTGATTTTTTCCAGGATGGGAAAATGTTCTTTGGTCACAAAGGCTGTCCACAATAGCAGATTCATTCCAACTTTCATTACATGCCCCTTAGTTAGAAGGTAAAACGATCAAAGGGGTATTGTGGCCTAAGTTGATTCAATAAGCAAGAATGTGGTATGAAAACTTGGCAGAGAAGTTTTAGTGGGCCACAAATGGCTTTTCTACTAATCTGGTGCTTTGATCAGGCAGGCAGGAAACACCTCCTTGCCATTAAAAATCAACGATTTCGCAGGGCAAAGTGGTGCTTACACCCTAAAATGATCATAAGTGTAGTTTCTTGTTAAGGAAGCTTCCTCAATTCCTATAAATGAACTACTCTTATATTACCTGATTTGACGATATTGATGTACCACCATGAACACCCTGCTTGCACTTCAACTGACTTTGCTTTTGCTGAATGCAGATACTGCGGGCGTCGATTTTTTTGAAGCCAAGATTCGCCCGGTATTCATAGAGCACTGCCAAAAATGCCATGGTAGCAGCAAGCAACAAGGAGGTTTTCGCCTCGATACCAAAGAACATTTTTTCAAAGGTTCCGACTCCGGGCCTGTTTTCAACCCAACGAAACCTTTGGAAAGTAAACTCCTGAAATTATTGCATTATCAGGGTGAGCTTAAGATGCCCCCCAAGGGCAAGCTTCCTGATCAGGTAATCAGCGATTTTTCTGAATGGGTAAACAAAGGTGCCCCCTGGCCTGCAGATTCAAAAAAGAAACCAAACTCCATCACCGGCGCCAACCAGGATCATTGGGCCTTTAAAGAGATCAAAAAACCTACACCACCTAAAATAGCTCAACCTTCTCTCGCCAGCAACGATATCGATTTGTTCATCCAAGCCAAACTCGAACAGAACAAAGTTTCTCTTTCGCCCCAGGCAGATAAACGAACCCTCATCCGCAGACTTTATTTTGTTCTCATCGGGCTACCACCAACCCCTCAGGAAGTGGAATCGTTCATAAATGATTCCGACCCAAAAGCCTACCCAAAGTTGGTCAACAGGCTTTTGGATTCCCCACACTTTGGCGAACGATGGGCCAGGCATTGGCTTGATCTTGCGCGCTACGCTGATAACCGTGGCTATATTGGCGTGGGCGTTGATCGCACCTACCCTTACGCATACACCTTTCGAGATTGGGTGATTCAATCCTTTAACAACGATCTTCCCTACGACAAATTCCTGACCTATCAAATCGCAGCAGACAACCCAAAATCAGGTGCTTCCAAATCCGATCTCGCTGCACTCGGATTCTTCACCGTTGGCAGAAGATTTATCAACAACCAAAACGACATCATCGATGATCGTATCGATGTATTATGCAGAACCACCATGGGCCTCACCGTAACTTGCGCACGATGCCATGACCACAAGTATGATCCCATACCCACTAAAGACTACTACTCCCTATACGGCGTTTTTGCAAGTTCGCAGGAACCCGAAGACCTGCCCGATTTGGGGCTTGAAGGCAGTGGGCCTGAAGCTCAAGAATTCCAATTAGAGCTTGCAAAGCTCATCAAAGAAAAAGAAAAGTTCGAAACAGACAATGCAGAAATCAAAATCAAGGAACCACGAAAGTTCTCCGAATCCATCAAACCTTACGACAACCGCATCAAACAACTCAAAGCCAAACACCCCGGCTCTCCCCCCAAGGGAATGGTATTGTTCGACAAGCCCTCACCTGTTGAACCCGTGGTTTTCATCAGGGGCAATCAAGGCAACCGGGGCCCCCAAGTGCCCAGACAATTCCTTGAAGTCGTGAGTGGTGCAAACCGCACTCCTTTCAAGCAAGGCAGTGGCAGGCTCGAAGCTGCCCAAGCCATTGTCTCACCAAATAACACCCTTACATCTAGGGTTTGGGTCAATCGGGTTTGGGCACATGTGTTTGGCAACCCTTTGGTTAAAACTCCCAGCGACTTCGGGGTTCGAAGCGATCCACCCTCGCACCCAGAACTCCTTGATTTCCTCGCATCTAATCTCATGGAGGATCATTGGTCCACCAAAAACCTGATCAGGCAGATGCTGCTATCCTCCACCTTTAAGCAATCAAGTTCACCCAGGCAGGAACTGCAAAACAACGATCCGGAAAACTCTCTCCTAATCCGCATGAATCGCAGAAGGCTGGATTTCGAAACCATGCACGATAGCATGCTGGCAATGGCAGGCACCCTTGAACCCACCGTGGGTGGAAGATCGGTAGAAATGTTTACCCCGCCCTTCAGCAGCAAGCGTGCGCTCTATGCCTTCATCGATAGGCAGAATCTGCCAGGCGTTCTACGCACCTTCGATTTCGCACTGCCCGACACCCATAGCCCGCAGCGCTTTATCACCAGTGTTCCGCAGCAGGCGCTCTACCTTTTGAACTCTCCCTTTGTGGAAGAGCAAGCCGCAAAACTCTCGCTCCGCTTTAAAAACACCGATGACCCCGCTGAAAAAGTTCAAGCCATGTACCGGGTTGCATTGCAACGATCCCCCACGAATGAAGAAGTAACATCAGCTCTCGAATTTCTAGCCGCTTCCACCCCCGATGGGTTTAAACAACTAGCGCAAGTGCTGCTTGCAAGTAACGCATTCCAATTCATTGATTAACAAAAGGCATCCTAAATGTTGAACCGAAGAATGATGTTGGAACGATCTGCGATGGGCATGGGCGCTATTGCCCTTGGCAGTATGTTGCAATCCGCCAACGCATCCGAAACCAACCCTCTCGCAGTGCGAAAACCCCACTTCGCAGCCAAGGCCAAGCGGGTGATCCATTTGTTCATGAACGGCGGCCCCTCTCATGTAGACACCTTCGACCCCAAGCCCTCTTTAGAAAAATACGCAGGCAAGGCCCTGCCGGTTGACAACCCGAAAACCGAAAGAAAAACAGGCGCTGCATTCCCTTCGCCATTCAAGTTTCAAAAGTATGGGCAGTCGGG
>RFZJ01000152.1 GCA_009920765.1 Planctomycetota bacterium
GCTGGCTGGTATTGCCTGCACAAAGCCAAGGTTGTCGTAGGCAATGCTTTTAAAGCTGTAGGTATGGCCATTGACCCCGGTAAAGCTTGTGGAAGTGTTCGTGGTATCTGCAAGGAAAATGTTGTACGGCCCACCATTGTCAGATACATAAATGTCGTAAGCTTCAATCCCTGACTGCCCGGGATCATCGGTGCCCGTCCATGCAATGGTGAAGGTGGTGCTTGTTTGCGTTGCCCCCAGTGCATTCATGGTGCTGGATGGTGCCCCAGTGTCGATGGTGTTGGAATAAATTGGGGTGTTGATGGTTTGCTGGCCATCAAAAATAATGCTTGCCAGCGCAGTCACCGAGGTTCCATTCGCCGAGTTGGCGTTTGGCCTTACCGTGTATGTAAGATATCCTTCACCTTGGGGGGAAGTGGTGTTTGGGGGAAGAAAACCGATTCTTGCATCCGCAGGCACCTGCAGGGTGGCAGGGTCTATGGAGCGGAATACCCAATGCACGGTTCTGGTGGTAACGTCCAAGTTGCCGGTGATATCAACAAACAACCCGGTGTTGGCCCGGTCATCGACCCGGGCATAGACAGATCTTAGGGGGGTGTCAAAGGAGATGGATTGGGAACCAAAACCAGCCCCAGTGAATCGGAAGGTGGAAAGATCCAGGTCGGTATCCAGCACCTCGTCCACAAAGACTTCCGCAGCGGGTGCAAGGGCATTCGATTTGTTTTCAAAACGAATGCGGTAGGAGAGGTCGGTAAGTTCGACGGAGTTACCGGGTCCAATTCCTGCCGGGCCAACAATATCGTTGGGATCATTTGGATTGACTTGTTCAATATGGGCACAGTCTTTTTCCTTTTTGCGTCTATCAATTTCATCCGGGTCAAAACCATCTCTTCTTACCAGAACATCTTGCTCAGGGGTGCCCCACAACCAACCTCCTGTGAGATTATTAACCCCACCAAAAGCATTCAAGCCTTCAGGATTTGTAGCATAGTCCGCTGCGTTAATAAGCGCTGACACTGCTTTAAGGGGTGGTGGCCCATAAATTCCCATCAAATTATTTAAATTCGCACCAACATTATGTAGATTGTTGTTGGCATACCAAGGAACGCCCTCTGCATTATTTTTATTCCAATCTCTGGCAGCAGAATAAAGATCATTAACAGATGAAAGCTTGCCAATACTATCACATATTTTGCCTATGTTCTGGAAAGCTCGTCCGGCTTGAGAAAACCGGGCTACCAGTGACTGTAAACCTCCTTTTTCCTTGCCAAGTAAACCCATCTCTGCATTGATGGACTTTATTAAGTCACTATTTCGAGTAAAACCTAAAGCCCTTTGGACACCTCGTTCATTTTTGAGGGCCTGAATTGTGTCGTTAATTTTATCCATCCTTAGAGTTGCTCTAATTCCTTTTAAAAGATTAATATTATCAAATGCCCCTTTTTCAATTCCGTATGAAATAAATGAAGCTAAGGAAGCAAAATAATTTGCATAGCTAATGTTTTCAGAAAAAACATTGTATTCGGGTGAGTATACAACTTGTTCCACAAAATTAGCGTCGGGCGGTGCACCATTTTGATGGTTATCAGGGGGGCATGGCGTTAGCCCTGTTGGGTCCACAAGTCTTAATGGATTATTGGCCGCGTAAAGATAAAGGTTGGATGGACTTCCCCTGAAGCCAATCGGGTCTGCCTGGGTAAACACCCCGTTGGATGGGTCGTAATATCTAGCCCTCATATAGGCCAAACCATTACCGTCATTTTGCACGCCATGAGCACCGGAAAACTGGAAGGCATTCTGTCTGGTTCCGGTGCTTGAGGTGATTTCACCAAAAGGCATGTATTGGTATCGATTAACCACATTTTGACCGTTATCGGAAACCAACACCGTATTGCCAACGGAGTCGTAATTGAAACTGTAGGTGTTGGTTCCATCAAACTCGGATTCCAAAATACTCCCATAATAAAAATGACTGGTGGAACTACCAGTGGTTTGGGAAACGACATTGGGCAATCCATTTTCGCTGCCAAAAGGATCAACAATATAATCTGTCCTTATGCCGTTCTTGATAATTGCTTTGCGGTTTCCAAACGGGTCGTATTCATATTTCCAGACATCGCTTCCGGAATGCACTTCCACAAGTTGACCCAGCGAATTGTACAAGTAATCCGTAATGCCATTTTGATCAGTTTTTTTGATCCTTGAACCATTTAAGTCGTACAGGAAGGATTCCTGTGGGGAAGATACTTCCTGATTTAGGATGTTAAAGGAGGATTGCTCGTATAAAGATCCATTTCTTAAAGTTCGAATCCGATTGCCATTGGCATCGTACACATATTCCGTGGTGCTTCCATTAGGAAGGGTTACCAAACTGATTTGATTGTTAGCGGTGTAAAGATAATGGGTGGTCTGAGGAGAGTTGTTTCCCTCAGTGACGGTTCGGGATGTGATCCTTCCAAAACTGTCCACCTGGTAATCAATTCGCGTTAGCAGGGTGCCATCGGATTTAAAATGTTCTATCCGCGTGGTGATATTGTCAGAATTGTAGGTATAGAGAGAATAGGAACCATTTCCACGATCGGTCCTGGATACAAGGTTTTTATTGTTATAGGTGTACTGTGCCTGGAGATTACCGCTTCCATCCCTTATCGCTCTAAGGCGCAGAAAATCATCATAAGTATAGGTTTGCACCATGCCATTAGAGGTGCTTAAGCGGGTTCTAAGTCCCAATGTGTTGTACTGGTATTCAACATATTTACCCGACCCATAATCAATCTTGGAAACATTATCACCTGAGTAAGTGTAAGTGATGGTCTGGCCATTACTTGAAATAGTATTGTATCTATCCTGGGTATCATAAGTGTAATTTATTACTGTGCCATCAGCATATGTTTTTTGAGATATGCGACCGTTGCTGTCATAATTAAGAAGCGTAGTCCCTCCAGAGCGGTCTGTGAATGCGGTAACCTGTTCTAAGTCATTGGTGACGAAACTCTCTTTGGAGCCATCTGGGAAGATGGTGGTACTCAAAAAGTCATTGTTGCCATATATAAATTGGGTGGTCGCTCCGCTAAACTCTTTGAGTGAGGAAAGGAAATTTTTGTCGTTGTACGAAAAGGTAAAAGTGGTACGGAGTGGGTTGGTAAATAAAACCGTATTATCGAGATAATTTCTAGTTTTTTCAGTGACAAATGAACCATTGAGATATTCTGTTACCGAATTACCATCTGTAGCAATATTTAGGACACTTCCGGAATCACTGATGGACTTTACGACTGTCCCATCTAGGCCGAGATAATTGATGGTAATTCTGCCATCCGGTTCTATTATTTTTAATATTGAAGGTTCCAAGTATTGATAATCCCTCGTTCTTGAAAGGAAACCCCTAGAAAGCTTTTCCGAAGTGATTCTACCCAACGAGTCTCTTGTATAGGTCCTGGAAAATCCAAGTGAATCAGTTTGGGACACCAACAAGTTGGAAAGGACTGTTCCTTCCGTTGTGTTCCAGTTAAAACTGCTGGTACCGGCATCATTAGTGATGCTGGCGATGTGATTGTTGGTGCTATCGTATGTGTAGGTTGTAGTTGTCCCTGCAAAGTCAGTTTCAGAAATTATTTTTCCAGCCGAGTTGTATTGATAGTTGCTGGTATAACCTTGGTGGGTGGCGATTGTAATCACTCGGCCACTAGTATCTCTTGAAAAAGTAATAGAATCCAAATTATCTCCAGAAACCATGGAAAGAATATCAGCAATTTTTCCCCTTGGTGTTGCATTGTTAACATCAATGCCAAATACTTGACTTATATTAATGGTGTTTATTAAGGTTTCAGTACCATTTTGAACTTTATAAAAAGACAGATATTTGTTAGGTTGGGTGTAAATTCCATTAAAATCTACATAATACCCTTCGTTTGAGAAAGCTTTCAGAGAATCATCGCCCAGCACCCTGAAATTGATTCCTACTTTGTAGATACCGGAATATTTATAACCAGTGAATTGCAAAAAGATGGGGTTTTCCGAAGTCAAATAAACAGCGAAAAGATCATTCCCTAAATGCTCGATATCAAATTTGGTCGGGTCGGGCATAGCCTTACCAAGTGCACCATCTTTGTACTGAGTAAATAAGGATCCATTGTTACTTGCCAGCCTTAATTCATAACTATACAAGTCTGAATATTGAAAGTTCCTCTGTCCAATACTTGCAAAATAATCCGCATCCTGGCGAAAAATATTATTCCAACTGCCTATGGTATTCCCCATTCTTGCCTGTAAATTGTCCGCCACCAAATTCCAAGCTGTTTGGGAAACGCCCAATGGTTTTAATTTTGCTTTTATTTCCGAATAGTCTTTTGTTTGGGCGTCATCGTAATCCTCAGTAACAATTGTTGAGAATACATGGTCGCCATTATTGATGGGCATGAACTCCAGCTTGATTTCATAACTTGATCCGGCTGGCAAAATACTCGGCTTTCCATCCTGATTATAGGCAAAAAGAACCAAACCATACTCTGACCATGCATTGTCTCCCGAACCGGGCAACCGGAATTTGCCATTGTCGGAATGAACCTTGATAAGCTTTGCCTCGGTTTGGGTGTCGCCCGGGTTGGAATAGCGGATGGTTAATGGAACCACACGATTCGACCTAATGTAAGGTGGTGCTAATGTTTCAAGTTCCATGCGTCCAGGATTGCCTGAAACAACTTCAAATGCCCCGGCCTTGGTGGAAACCAAACCACCCTTGATTGCCTTGATGTCATAAGTACCAAGTGGTTTTCCTGTCAGGTCAAATTCAACGGAAATATGGTTGCGATCAACCAAATAAACGGTTCCCTGGGCAATCACGGAATTATTGCTGGTAAGCTGGACGGTGGTTGTTGAGTCAAACGCAGAGCCGGTGATCAGAATTGTGCTTTTACCGGAATTGGCACCCTTGCTGCTTGAAACCGACTGGATGCCAAAAGGAACAATCCTTGCAGAAATGTTGAAAGTGCTGTTAGCATTGCCCCGTACCAGCACATACCAGGTTCCTGCGCTGGCGTTGGGAATGACCAAGCCGGGCTTCACGCCCGAAGCAAATTCCTGATCCGTCCTGCCAGAATCCGCAAATGGTATAGCCCCCTGACGGACATAGATTTCGCCCCCTTCATTTCCACTACTGCCCAATTCCACGGAAAAGTTCACATCCTCGTTACCGGAAAGTGTCACCTTGTAAACCTTGTAACCCTGGGCATCCAGTATCTGGTTGGAAAGTGGGGCTCCCACCGTAATGGCTGGCAAGGTAGTATATATCGTCAAATCGGAGGAAAGGACATTGTTTGCCCTATTTACATCAGCTATTCGTTTCTGGATATCGGTGCAAACCAGCACATGCATGTCACCGGCAAAGTACGGAACATTCGCTACCAGTGATTGGGTGTAGGTTTGGCCTGTAGAAAGGCCACCGATGTGCTCCACCGTTCCAAGCACAAAATCCTCATTGTCAATCTCTCGATCGGAAGAAAGGTAAACCGTGTCCTTCCAGCGCAGGGTGGAATCGGCGTTGAGTCCCCCATTGTTCAGCACTGTCCAAGTGAAGGTTTGCTGACTGTTGGCTGTGACTGATCCAAAGGTCTGAGAAATGGCAGTAACTTTCAGGTCTGTTGCTGAGGCAAGTGCCACCAAGCTGGAGCCAGTGGCTCCCTGATCGAATCGGAACAGCGCAAGCGTGCCACTGTTCAAACCACTGACCGTTGAAAATGTGCCGGTTTTGGATGCATAGCTTAGAATCGGATAGGAATACCCTAGAGTGGGGCCAAAACCGTCCAGCAAATTGATGGCAAGTTCACCATTTTCTGTAAAGGTACCAGTGGAGGAAATCTTTCCGTAAAGTCCACTGGCTGGCGAACCCTTGATTTGCAACTCTGTAAAGCCAACGCTGGATTGCTCGAAGGTACCCGTATTTAATTTGGTATTAGGGCCTAATATAAAAAAACCTTTGTTAATGAATTGACCTGCGGTAAGTGTCTTCAAATCGGCAATTTGATTGCTTGTATTCTGGACGGTTAAAGTTCCAAGGTTTTCAAAACCGCTTGGCAGCCCGTAGCTTTTATCCACAAATGTCAGGCTGCCATAGTTTTGGGCTGCGGAGGAAAGGGAATAGAAACTGCCCGTGCCTGCAAGGGTGACATCCGCCTTGATGATTTGAAAGAAAGGATTGTTATCCACCACAAAGGAAGCTCCATTACTTGCAATCCATTTTCCTCCAAGAAGTGTGGTGATGGAATTTGTCGTGGAAATATTGCGGATGTTATTGGGAAAACTAAGGCTGGAGTTGGATTGAAGCTTGATTGTGCCGGTATTCAGGAAGTTGGAGGAGTTGATCCTTGTATTAGAGTCAGCCAAGACTTGAATTTCACCAATGTTGGTCATGCCCGTGCTTGCATCTGGATTCAGGGATGAACCATTAGGCAATCCTTCCAAAACAAAATTGTTGGGGCCAAAATTCAATATTGCTGGGGCAAGAGAATTACCTCTCAAATTATTTTTAACTACTAGAGATCCCAGACCGCTACTTGAAAGAAGTCCGCTTATTATGGTTGACGCATAATTTTCAATCATTGCATTGTTGGAAAAGGTAAAACTGACATTATTCCAATCAGCATTCCCAGGGAAAATAGACCTAGATATGGTTAATATCCCGCCCTCAACAACCAAGTTTGCATTTGATTGATTGAAATTATCAACAATAATTCCTGCATTACCGGAACCTGTCTTCTTGATGGTCCCCTGGTTGTTGAGAGTCACTCTGTAACTGGTGGAAATCTGCGAATTTGTTCCGGCAATTTCAATAATGGCGGAAGGCAGGTTGGTGAAATTTTCTGAAATGTCAACACTGGTGGACTCCAGCTTGATGGTGCCTTGATTTTTCATGTTATTAAGGTAGGCGCCATTTTGGGTGATATAGGTGGTTCCCCTGAGAATGAGTTTGTTACGACCGTAAAACTGACCACCA
>RFZJ01000153.1 GCA_009920765.1 Planctomycetota bacterium
TCAAATAGTTTTTTGGCGACAGGTACCTCGCCAGGTGATGGCCTTCGATTTGGTGCTGGGGGTGCTAATGGGACCAATACTAATATTCAAACTGCGGGAACTAACATCACAGAGGGCTCAGTACTATCTTTCCCTGGGTTTAGTGGCGAAGTTACTGTGGCACATGCAGATTTTAACAATGATGGAATTTTAGATATCGTAGTGGGTGCTGGACCAGGCGGTGGGCCGCATGTTCGGGTTATAAATGGTGCAACTGGAGCTGAATTAGGATCTTTCTTCGCATTTGACCCAACATTTACAGGTGGTGTTTTTGTTGCTGCTGCGGATGTAAATAACGATGGTTTTGCAGAAATTGTAGTAGGTGCAGGGGCAGGTGGTGGCCCTCATGTGAAAGTTTTTAATGGTCAGACTTTTGCAGAGGTAAAATCCTTCTTTGCCTATGACCCTTCTTTCAGGGGTGGGGTAAGTGTGGCGGCATACGATTTTAATCAAGATGGTTTTAATGAAATCGTGACCGGTGCCGGGCCTGGGGGTAGTCCTCATGTGAAGGTCTTTGACGGAGCAAGCCAAGAAGTAATCAAAGAATTCATGGCTTACGCGCTTACTTTCAGGGGTGGAGTTTATGTTGCTGCGGGAGATTTTAATAGTGATCTTGTTCCGGATATCATTACTGGTGCAGGTGCGGGTGGTGGCCCCCATGTTATCGATTGGAATTACAACACGCTTAAGGTGCTTGATTCAACCATGGCGTTTGATAAATTTACCCAGCCTGATGGAACAGTGATTGATCAGTTATTCGCGGGCGGTGTGCGAGTGGCGATTGGCAATGGGGGTGCTGACGAAAAACAAGACTTGATTGTAAGCGCTGGCCCCGGTGGTGGCCCCCATGTTAAAGTTTATTTTAAAGGCAATAGCTTGGATCAACTCTTCAGTTATTTTTCTGGCGACCCGTCAAATACGCAAGGGGTGTTTGTTGGTTAGTTTCAAAAATCTGCAATTTTTCTAAAAGGCCCACAGTTTAGACTGTGGGTTTTCTATTTGTATAGGAAGGGATTAGAAAGTGATCTTGAGTTGGATAGCGAGTTTGGCCCTGGCCAGATAATCATTGCGGGGTATTTCGGAGGCACCCATCATGGAAGTGTGTTCATTGATGATTTGGAGGTCGAAAAGTTGAAAGCCTTTTTCCTTAAGTCGGCCGACTAATGCGACCAGTGCAATTTTCGAGGCATCTGAAACAGTGGAGAACATGGATTCGCCGGCAAACAAACCGCCAATTGCAACTCCGTATAAGCCCCCAACCAATACTCCTTGCTTCCAGACTTCAACACTATGGGCATATCCTTTACGATGAAATTCGCCATAGGCATTGGCGACTTCCGTCGTGATCCAAGTTCCTTCTTCCGGGCGGTAAGCGCAACCTTGAACCACTGCATCAAAATCTTGATTGAAGGTTACTTGGAATTTATTGCTGCGAAGGGTTCGGGCGAGCCTTTTGCTGATATAAAGGTTGTCGAATTCGAGTATGGCCCTGGGATCGGGGGACCACCAAAGGATCGGAGTGTCTTCATCGAACCAAGGAAAAATTCCTTGTTGATAGGCACAAAGAAGAGTTTCTGGTTCAAGGTTACCACCGACAGCGAGAAGGCCATCGGGAGCTGCAAGGGATGGGTTTGGGAAGTTGAAAGAGGGCATAAAAAAATCCCGGCAAGTTTAAGTTACCGGGATCTTTCGTTGGATGATATTACTTCTTATTGATCAAGTTGCCAAACTCGGTGCCCACCCGAATGTAAACGGAACCATCATAGGCATCTTTTTCGTTGGAAGTGATTCCATAGCAAAGGCCTTCTTTTTTGAGAAGTCCTTCAAGGGCTTCCTTAACGGTTACATCTTTGCCAGTGAAGGAAAGCTTTCGGTTGCCTGAAACGCCACCTTTGCCATCCATGCGAATTTGAACACCTTTAACTTGATCTTTGAGTTCGTCAATAATGTCTGCAAGTTTTGTTTCTTTGAAGTCGACGGTGATTTTCTTTTCAAGGGCTTTGATAGTGGCTTGGGCCTTCGCAGTGCCTTTGGTGGCCTGGGCTTGGGCAAAAGAAGACACAAAGAAAACAGAGGCCGCAAGAAATAAACCTAGTAAACGATGCACGTAACACCTCCAAAATGAATTAAGGCTGTCTGTAAAGCAACATTTCTAGCGTAAAACTAGAACAATAAGCATGGTAACACAAACCAGGGTTTGGGGGCAAAAAAAATCGGTCAAAAAGATGCAAAAATAACCCCATTAAAATGGTGGTAAAACCAATGATTTTCCGTAAAATAATTACCATGGGGCCTGACTTAAAAGCGATCGCTTTAAGCTTGCCTTTTTCAGTATGATTTGATTGGAAAAAGGTGCAATTTTGCCGGACAACACTCTTCCTCCCGATGATGATTCCTTGGTTCCAGAAGTACCCTCTGCAACACCATTGAATATTGCAGATGAACTGAAGGAAAGTTACCTGACTTACGCCATGAGCGTTATTATCAGCAGGGCCTTGCCCGATGCTCGCGATGGCTTGAAACCCTCGCAAAGGCGTATTCTTGTTGCAATGCATGATCTTGGCCTTGGGCCCAATTCTTCTACAAGCAAGTGCGCTGGTATCGTGGGCGAAACCATGAAGCGCTACCATCCCCACGGTGAAGCGGTGATCTACCCCACCTTGGTTCGCATGGCGCAAGATTGGAATATGCGCCATCGGTTGGTTCATTCCCAGGGTAACTTTGGCTCGCTTGCGGGGCTTCCCCCCGCTGCGATGCGTTATACCGAAGCCAGGTTGACGCCGATCGCTGCAGAACTGATGGACGACCTTGAGCGCGATACGGTCGACTTTACAGATAACTACGATGGTAAATATCGTGAACCCCTTGTTCTCCCCAGTAGATTTCCCAACCTTTTGGTGAATGGCTCGGACGGTATTGCTGTAGGCATGGCAACCGATATACCGCCCCAGAATCTGGGTGAGATTTGTGATGCCGGGATTTTGATCCTTGATAACCCTGATGTTTCAATTCCAGAGATAATGGAGGTTCTTCCCGGGCCTGATTTTCCGACGGGTGGGATTATCTGTGGCAGGCAGGGTATTGTTGAAGGCTACATGACAGGCAGGGGTAAGATTACCCTTCGTGCCAGGGCGGTGATTGTTGAAGAAGGCAACAAGGCCCAGATCATCATCAAGGAAATACCTTACCAGCAAACCCGAAACCGCTTGGCAGAAGCGATTGCTGACCTGGTTCGGAATGAAAAGATCACTGGTATTTCCGGTATCCGTGATGAAAGCAGCGTGCGCATGGGCGACCCAGTGCGCTTGGTGATAGAAATCAAGCGTGGCGCAGATCCAAACCTTATTCTGGCCCAGCTTTATCAGTTTTCGCCGCTCGAAAAAACCGTCAGCATCATTCTTCTGGCCCTTGTTGATGGCAGGCCACGCACCCTCAGCATCAAGGGCATGATCGAGTGCTTCCTTAGGCATCGTGCCCAGGTTATCCGTAGACGAACCCTGTTTTTGTTGCGCGAAGCCAAGCGCAGAACCCATGTGCTGGAAGGTCAGTTGATTGCGATTTCCTCGCTTGATGAAATCATTCGCATTTGTAGGACTTCGCCCAGCAGGAACGAAGCGAAGATTGCCTTGCAGAATCATTCTGTTGCGGCATCCGTGCTGGAGCGGGCCCTGGGTAGCGCCAACTTTGCTGATTTGCAAAAAGAGTTGGGGGCACTTGCGGAATACCGCATGACCGAAGCGCAAGCCGAGGCTGTGGTGCGTATGCAGCTGGGGCAGCTTGCTGCCCTTGAAAGCGATGAGATTCTGCGCGAGTACAATGATCTTCGTGGCAAAATTATCACCTATGAGATCCTGCTTTCTGATGAGAAGAACATCAGCCTCGAAGTTCGCAAGGAGCTCATCGAGCTTAAATCCAAGTATGCGAACCCACGCAGGACAGAAATCACAGGCGAAATCAGTGATGTTAATTACCTCGATCTTATTGTAAACGAGGCCTGTGCCATTACTCTCAGCCATCAGGGGTATATCAAAAGGCTGCCTGTTTCCACTTACCGCACCCAGCATCGTGGTGGGCGTGGGGTTAGTGGTGGCGCAACCAAGGACGATGATTTTATTGATCAATTCTTCGTCGCAGATACGAAGGATCATCTGCTTTGCTTTACTAATTTTGGCCAGCTTCACTGGCTGATGGTATATCAACTGCCCCAGGCAAACCGCACTTCCCAGGGCCGTTCGGTCGCTAATGTTCTTTCCCTCAAGCCCGAGGAAAAGATCAGCAGCATTATTCCTGTGAAATCTTTTGATGGATCGGAAGAGTTTAGTTTGATCATGGCAACCCGCAATGGCTTGGTCAAGAAAACCCCTCTGAGCTTGTATTCTCATCCCCGCAAGGGTGGCATCATTGGTATCAACCTCGAGGAGGGCGATTCCCTTATCCAGGTTGCGCTTGTTCGCAGCACCGATGAAATTGTTCTTGTCACCCGAAACGGCTTGGCCATCCGCTTTGATCAAGCCGATGCCCGTGACACGGGTCGTAATTCCAAGGGTGTCCGCGGTATTCGAATTGGTGCCGATGATGCTGTCGTAGGCATGGTTGTTGCTGATCCCGAAGGTTTCCTGCTTACCCTTTGCGAAAAAGGTTATGGCAAGCGCACCCCGTTTGGCCCCAACTCGGCAGGCGATGCTGATGAATTAACCGATGATGTTGCTGAGGAACAAGTGGAAGAGCAGGAATCGGTCGCAGATGAAAATGGCGAAGTTCCACCTACTGCCTCGAGTATGCGATATCGCAAGCAACGCAGGGGCGGCAAGGGTGTGCGGGATATCCGCACCGGCGAGCGCAATGGTAAAGTCGTGGGTATCATGAGTGTGCGCGAAACCGATGATATCATGATTATTACCAACCAGGGGATGGTTAATCGAACCCATGTTGCGGAAATTCGGACCGTTGGGCGTAACACCATGGGCGTTCGAGTGATGAATCTTAAGGATGATGATAAAGTTGCCTCGCTTGCCAAGATTCCACACGAAGAAGCGCCTCCTGAAACCGAAGAATCCACAGTACCAGTAGTACCAACAGAACCAACCACACCCAACACTTGATTTTTTTTAGGGGTTTGTATCACTATGCGAGTTCTTATAACTGGCGGTTATGGGTTTTTAGGCTCTTGGATTGTCAAGGATTTGTTCGCAGGTGGACATTCCATCTTTCTATACGATATCAAGCAGGATACCGAGCGTTTGGAGGTTGTTCTTAACAAGGAGATTATCGGCCAGACCACTTTTTGTGAAGGAAATGTTACGGATCAAGATAGGCTGGTCCGGACGATTCGCGAGCATGGAATTACCCATATCGTTCACCTTGCTGGTTTGCAAGTGCCAACGTGCAGGGCAAATCCTGTGCTGGGTGCGCAGGTGAATGTGCTGGGAACCTTGGCGATTTTTGAAGCGTACAAGGAATGTCGTAATCAGGTCAAGCGCGTTGTTTATGCAAGTAGCGCAGCAGTTTTTGGCCCCCCAGCAGATTACCCCGAAGGGCCGCTTTCTGATGATGTCCGCCTTTCTCCCAGCACCAATTATGGCTTTTATAAAATCTGCAACGAGGGCAATGCCAAGGTTTATTTCCTGGATCATGGCATGACCAGCATCGGCTTACGACCTTGGACAGTGTATGGTGTGGGGCGTGATGTTGGCATGACCAGCGAGCCCACCAAGGCGATGAAATGCATGGCTTTGAACAAACCCTACCATATCACCTATGGTGGATTTCAAGATTTGCAGTACGTGGCTGATGTTGCCAGGGTATTTGCGCATAGCTTGGATGTTCCGTTTGAAGGTGCAAAAAGCTATAATCTCAGGGGCGATGTCGTGGATCTGCAAACCCTTCACCAGGTATTCCAAAAGCTTGAACCAGAAGCCTCGAAATTGATCACTTTCGGTGATAGGCAGATTCAGATTGCGTATAATTTATCAGATGATGCGCTGCAAAAAGAAATCGGGCCCTTACCCAAGACTCCGCTTTCGGAAGGGATTTACCGAACCATCAAGAAGTTTCGTAAGCTCGAGGCGGAAGGCAGGCTTGATAAAAAAGATATCTCCTGATGTTATCCGGGATGCTGGCTTAATTAATGCTGGGTTGGGGTATGATGGAGGGCAAAAGAGCAGCCCATTTATCCTGCGCACTGATTTCAAAGAGATTTTTACTGGTTGCTTGAACCAGAGCCCATGCACCTTGGCTGATTTCATTTTCTAGCTGCCCCGGCCCCCATCCTGCGTATCCTGTCATCATTAAAAATCGTCCGGGTGTCTCATTGGCATGCTGCTGGGTAGCCTGTTTGACGCATGCTTCGTCTCCAATAAAAACCCCTGGTACAATTTGTTTTTCCTGCTGGGATTGCATGTCCATCCATTCCTGATGGCCATGCAGCATGAGTAAACCTTCTGATTTACAGGGGCCGCCCAAGTATAGGGGAAAGGGCAGCGTCCAAGCTTGGGGAGGCAGTGGCCTGTTTACTACCAAGCCAAATGCCCCGGATTGATCGTGTTGCAAAAGCAATATGACCGTCTGCTGAAAGGTTGGATCTTGCAGGCTGGGTCGGGCGATTATGAAATGGCTGGCATAGGACATTTCTTACCTCGAGAATTCTTATGTTTCCAAATACTTCTACCGCTCTGTTATTACTATACGCTTACATAACTCTGCTTGTGCGGATATCTAATTAAAAACTCTCCATTTTTCATGGAGTTTGTCAAGGCAGTTTTGGTAGACTTTCCCCATTGTTCTTCTTTTAACAAGGAAAC
>RFZJ01000154.1 GCA_009920765.1 Planctomycetota bacterium
CCGTTTCCATTTTAGCCATGCCTTTGGTTTCGCGCATCACTGCCCCTTTGATCGCATCTGCAGCCTTTAATTTCCCATTTTTAAAATCAACCACCGCCTTGGGATTTCCAGCAATCGCCTTTCGTACGATTTCAATGATTTGATTTACATCTCCAACCACCTTGAAGCCAAGTGCATCCATTGCAACATTTGGGTCTTCACCGGTTACAAGCATTCTGGCATAAACCTCCCGTGCCCTTTGCATGTTCAAACCAGTTTTTGTAATTTCCATTACAAGAGCAGCAAGTTTATCGGGGGAGAGAGCAAAGTCTTGAATTTCTTTCTTTTGCTCATTCAAAGTACTCAAGACTTGATTGGTGATCCAATTGCATGAAGCTTTGGCATCTCCCGATTTTTTTGCAGTCTCTTCAAAATATGATGTAAACCTTTTACCCTGACACACCAAAACGGATGAATCATATCGGCTCAATGAATATTCCTTCACCAAACGCTCCCTGCAGGCAGAAGGTAGTTCGCCCATGCCGGCCCTCACCTGCTCGATCACCTGTTTTGTTACTTTAACCGGAACCAAATCAGGCTCAGGAAAATATCGGTAATCCGAAGCTTCTTCCTTTCTGCGTTGAACGATAGTTGCGCCCTTTTGATCATCCCAACCCGCAGTACATTTGGGTACTTCCCCAAATTTTTTACCATCTTTGTGAAACTGATCGTATTGACGCTGCGCTTCGTACTTGATCGCTTTCTCAACGGCACGAAAGCTATTGAGATTTTTTACCTCAACTATTGGCGTTGCCACAGTTGATCCATCGGGCAGGGGTATATGAATGTTTACATTAGCATCGCAACGAAGACTGCCTTCCTGCATTTCACAATCAGAAATCTCCAACTCTTTTAACAACAACTTTAATTCTTCTAGGTAAAGCCTGGCTTCCTCACCAGACCTGATGTCAGGCTTGCTAACGATTTCTAAAAGTGGAGTCCCCGTACGATTCAGGTCAACCTTTGAATCACTACCCCCACCTGATTCATCGTGCATCGATTTGCCAGCATCTTCTTCCAAATGCGCACGGAATATCCCTATTTTTCGATTTCCCAGCGATGTTTCAATCTCAAGGTATCCTTCCTTGGAAAAAGGAAGGTCATATTGGCTGATCTGAAAATTCTTGGGTAAATCAGGGTAGTAATAATTCTTCCGATCCCACTTGGTGTATTCCGCTATGGTACAATTGATAGCTAGAGCAGCTTTCATAGCCAACTCAAATGCATGTTTGTTCATTACTGGTAATACCCCCGGCATACCAATACAAACCGGGCAGGTTGAAGAATTTGGTGGCAGACCAAATTTAGTGCTGCAACCACAAAAAAGCTTGGTTTTTGTCAGAAGCTGCACATGCACTTCCAAGCCTACAATAATTTTAAATTTCTCTTCTGCTGCATTGTCCATGGAACTCTCTTTACTTTAATTCTCAACATTCAGATGAATTAATACTCATTTTTCATTTTATTTGTTTTTGTGACAGTTTCACATGGAATATTTATTTCCCTTGGAATTAAGAGTGGGAAATAAAAACAGCCCATGCTTTTACACATGAGCTGGATGAACAAATTGACTTGGTGTTTACTTGCTGGTTTTCTTTGGATCAGCACTTTCACCTGTACGAATTTCTTTCAGTCTGTTTTTCTGTTCATCGGTTAAAACCGCTTCTACTTCGTTCTTTTCCTTGGTCTTGAGATCTTTAAGCTGCTTTTCAAGGTCCGCTCCCTTGCCGCGGTAATCCGTTTGAATTTTATAAATTTTCTGAACTTGATCATCCCGTAGGCCAAGCTTTTTAAACTGGGCGGGAAGTTGGCCCTTCACTTTGTCTTCTGCTGCCGCTAAAACGCAAATCGCAGAAAGAAAAACACAAAGAGACAACAACTTCATTGAATAAAAACGCATGCGGGCAATCTCCTAAATATATTAAAAAAATCGAAAAATAAGCGTAAAAAATATCTACGCCAAGTATCAAATATATCAGGTATTTATTATATCGCAATAACTATTTTGTTGTTATTTTGTTTTTCTTCAGCCACTCATATACAATAACCTTGCGAATTGTTTTTTAAATTGTTAGCCCATACAGACACACTCTACTTAAGGATTCATTGTCATGAAAGGTAACGACAAAATCATCGAAGGCCTGAACCAAGCCCTAACCATCGAACTTACCGCCATCAACCAGTACTTTATCCAGGCCAAAATGTGCAAAAATTGGGGTATTACCAAACTTGCAGCAAAACATTATGCAGAATCCATGGGCGAAATGAAACACGCAGAGAAACTCATCGATCGCATTCTTTTTTTGGAGGGAGTTCCTGAAATTGCAAGGTATGATGTGATTCGAGTAGGCTCTGATATTCCTGAACAATTTAATAATGATCTTGCTCTCGAAACCAAAGGCGTCTTGGCTTACAACAATCTGATTGCTCTATGCGGCCAATTTAAAGACTACGGCACCCAGGAAATAATAGCTCCCATTCTTTCCGACTCTGAAGAACATGTTGATTGGCTGGAAACCCAATTGCACCTAATCCAAACTTTGGGACTTCCAAAATTCCTTCTCTTGCAGACCGAAGCAAACGTTTAAATTGAGGATTGTTCTGATAAAGAACCATTTTCACGAATAATCTGGTTTAACTTTTTATGGCAGGCAGTACACCCACTGCCTGCTTCTGATTCCATTCGAAGTTCTGCAAGGCAACCGATCTTTTTTATTCGGGTGATTTCTATCACCTCTATCTCGGTTACACCCAGACATTTGCACACGATTAAGTCTTCACCAATATTTAATGTGCAATTATTTTGGTTCATCTCGCCTCCTTATTGAGATCCAATATCATTAAGTCTAGGTGGTCTCACCCCCCTTTGTCAACTTCTTTTTCCCTTTTTTTACCGTTCCTATTGAAATGGTACTATTTCAGTCCTATTATAAAAGTGTGGTTAAATTTTGGCTTTCTTTTATAGGTTTCTATGTCTTTCTTTAGCCGAAAAATGGATTATGCCTTGCTTGTGCTATCGCACTTGCATGGCAATGCTGATGGGTCTTCCGCAAGAGAGATTTCTTCTAAATTTTCTATTAGCAGACCCTTTCTTGCCAATATTATGAAAACTCTTTGCCATCATGGCTATTTATCAAGCCACCGAGGCGTTCATGGTGGTTATGTTTTAATTCGAAAACCAGAAGAAATCTCTCTTGCGGACATCATGCAGTCTCTTGACGAGACTTTTCACCTTACAGATTGCAGCAAAGACACCGAAAAACAAACCTGCTCAGCAAGGACCTTTTGCCCAATTCGAACAGGCATGAGCAGTGTACATGATCGGATCCGTAACATCCTTAGCGATGTCACACTTGCAGATATTCTTGACCCTGTTCGCCCTAACAGTACGATTCAGTTTGGACTGGAACTTGTTTCCCATGGATCAGACAAATAAATTCTCCGGCATCAAAAGGACTTTTTCATATGTTTAAGCTTCCTGTTTACATGGATAACAATTCAACTACCAGAACCGACCCTCGTGTTCTCGAAGCAATGATTCCGTATTTCACTGAAAAATTTGGAAACTCAGCTAGCCGTAATCACGCCTATGGCTGGGAAACCGAAGAAGGGGTGGATCTTGCTCGCGAACAAGTTGCAAGCATCATCAACGCGTCTTCCAAAGAAATCATCTTCACCAGTGGTGCAACCGAAAGCAATAACCTTGCCATCAAGGGTGTTGCTGCAATGTACAAGAAAAAAGGCAACCATATCATATCCGCCGCCACCGAACACAAAGCGGTTATCGACCCTTGCATGCGACTCGAACGCGATGGTTGCAAAGTCACCTTCCTGCCAGTCGATAAATATGGCCTCATTTCACCACAACAAGTTGCTGATGCAATCACCGACAAAACTATTCTTGTTAGCATCATGGCTGCGAATAATGAAATTGGCACCATTCACCCCATAAAGGAAATCGGCGCAATCTGCAAAGCAAAGGGCGTGCTCTTCCACACTGACGCCACACAAGCCGTTGGCAAAATCCCCATGGATGTTGAAGATATGGGCATTGATCTTCTTAGTATGACAGCCCACAAGATGTATGGCCCCAAGGGTATCGGCGCCCTTTATGTCCGCAGAAAAGATCCCCGAGTCCGGCTTGATGCAATGCTTGATGGCGGTGGCCACGAGCGTGGCATGCGTAGCGGAACCCTTAATGTCACGGGAATTGTCGGTATGGGTATGGCAGCGGAAATATGCCGAAAAGAACTTCACTCCGAGTCTGAAAGACTTCTAAAACTGCGAAATAGACTTCATGAAGGCATCAGTACAAAGCTTGAAGATGCGTACCTTAACGGCCATCCAACACATCGTTTGCCAGGAAATCTTAATATCAGCTTTGCTTTTGTTGAAGGCGAAGGCCTTATGATGGGCATAAAGGATGTTGCGGTAAGTTCAGGCTCTGCCTGTACCTCTGCAAGCCTTGAACCCAGTTACGTCCTCAAAGCCCTGGGCCTGGGAGACGAACTCGCACACAGCAGCATTCGTTTCGGCTTGGGTCGATTCAACACCGAGGAAGAAGTTGATTTTGTGATCAACGATGTAGTCAGGGCTGTCAACCATTTGCGCGACATGAGCCCGCTTTACGAAATGCACCGCCAGGGGATAGACCTTAAAACCGTCCAATGGGCTGCGCATTAGGCAACTTAAAGTTCCTTTTATTATAGTTTATTCAGGAGGATTTTTTATATATGGCATACAGCACCAAAGTTTTGGAACACTACAATAACCCAAGGAATGTCGGCAGCTTCGACAAAGATGATCCCATGGTTGGCACCGGCATTGTTGGTGCACCCGAGTGCGGTGATGTCATGAAGCTGCAGATCAAAGTCAACCCACTTACCGGGTTAATTGAAGATGCCAAATTCAAAACATTTGGTTGCGGCAGTGCCATCGCTTCCAGCAGTTTGGCCACCGAGTGGGTCAAGGGAAAATCTCTTGACGCTGCACTTGGTATCCGCAATACTGAAATTGTTGAAGAGCTCGCTCTTCCTCCCGTGAAGGTTCATTGTTCCGTGCTTGCCGAAGATGCTATCAAGGCTGCAATCAAAAACCTTCAGGATAAACAAGCTAACGCACCGCAGACCGTTAATTCTTAGTTCACAGGATTTCTTTTACAAATAAGGAGATTTTATCATGCCGATTACCTTGTCGCCTAAAGCTGCCAGCGAAGTCAAACGCATCGTTTCCGACCAACGGAGCACTGGCGATTTCCCTGAAAAAGTTTACCTTCGCCTTCGCGTTGTTGGAGGAGGCTGTTCTGGTTTCCAGCACAAACTTGATCTCGACGAAAACATGAACGAAAAACTTGATGAGGTTTTCGAAATCGAAGGTGTTCCTGTTGTTGTCGACAAGCGCAGTTTGATGTATCTGTCTGACGCCAACGTTGATTTTCATGATGATTTGAATAAGAGGGGTTTCAGTATTTCAAACCCGACCGCCAAAACCACCTGTGGTTGCGGCAGTTCATTCTCCATGTAATTTTTCCAACTTTTCGAAAGGGGAGCGCTCTTAAACAAGATCGCTCCCCTTTTTTAATTCCATGAATTATTTTGAACTATTATCTTTGAAGCAAGATTACAAGATTGATTTAATTGATCTTGAGACCAAGTATTTGGATGCAAGTAAAAAGCACCACCCTGACTTTTCCAATTCTGCGATTTTCGACCCTGAAGCCCTTAAGCTTTCTGCACAGGTCAACCAAGCCTATTCAACCCTAAAAGACCCATTTCAAAGGGCTGAATACCTGTTAAAACTTGAGTCTGGCAAGAATCCAGAGGAAATAAGAACGGTTCCTTCTGAAATTTTAGAAGAAGTGATGGATATTCGGTTTGAGCTGGAATCTCAGGATAATATTCCAGAAATAACCAACCAACTTAAAAAAAAACTCACTTCTCGACTAAATTATTTCGAAGAAAGATTGTTAATTCTTTTTGAACAACTAAAATGTTCATTAAGTGAGCATAAGGAAAAGATCCTTTTAGATTTAAGGCTTTGCCTAAACTCTAGCAAGTATTTTCTGAACATGCTTGGCGAGATTGATGATTAGGGCGCTTAGCTCAGCTGGTAGAGCGGCATGCTTACACCGTGTTGGTCGGGGGTTCGATTCCCTCAGCGCCCATTTACCCATCTTTTCATCTGGTTTCACCAGAGTTCAATAAGCCTCAACAAGTATCATAAACCACTATAGCATAAGCTTTTAGCCATTTATCTGACACAAGTTGAAACTTATTGAACTTGCATGAACACTTTCATTTTTACTCACATCCACTCACAAGAACACTCACACGATCATTCCTTGAGTTTCCTGGGTGCGAAAAAACCACCGGTGGACTCCTCCACAGCGCAATCCCAATGTTGGTCCAAAACCTGCAAATAGTGTCTCGCAGCTATTTCAGGTGTATGGCCGATCCATTCGGTCACCACATGCAGCGGAAATCTCTCCACAAGCTCGGTCTCCCGACTGGAACGCAGGTTCACAAACAATTTTGGCCAGGGCTTGATCCCAAGACTTTTCAAGGTCTTAAGCAAGCCAGTGCGCAAATTCAGTGTGCCGCTTCGAACTTTACCACACACAAACCACGATACGCCTTGGTTCAATTCCATGGCCTCCTTAAGGATTGGGACAAGTTCTGGAAAAAGGGGAATGAACCTTTTATCCTTCCCTTCATGGTGTTCCGTCTTTGGAGAATAAATCAATATACGCTTCTTTTCCCAATCCACATCCT
>RFZJ01000155.1 GCA_009920765.1 Planctomycetota bacterium
TATGCTGTTTCAAGAAGACACAATCTTTTATCCCAGCTTGATTTAAGCCCTGAATGCAGTTAATATTTAATCGATTAGCAACCTTCTTTAAAATACTCTTAAAAACATCGAATTTTTTATGAATACAAATACCCCGGTCAATTCCTGCCCTTCCAAGGAAGAACTTGAGGGTTTTTTAGCAAAAACCATCGATGACCCGCAACGAATGAACTTTCTGGCAGATCATGTTTTCAATTGCATCCCGTGCCAGAAGCTGATGGGTGTTTCCGCCAGCACCACTTTGTTTTCTTTGAATGATCCTAAAATCGAAACCCAGGTAAATCAGGAATTAAACATTCCTACGCAAATACTTGGGCAAAACGAAGGGGGCAGGCCCAAAGTTACCCATCAGGGTGGGGCAACCGAGATTTTCAAATCGGTGAACCTTCCAAATATCCCTGAAAAAATTGGTGATTTCATCATTCGTGGAGTACTCGGGAAAGGCGGAATGGGGCTGGTGCTTGAAGGCGAAGATCCAATCCTAAAACGCAAGGTTGCCATAAAAATCCTTCATCCGGAATTTGGATTGTTGGAGACTAATCGATTGCGATTTATGCAGGAAGCAAGGGCCGCCGCTGCCATTGAACATGAAAACATCATCACTATTTACCAGGTTGGGGAACAAGACAAAACCCCCTACATTGCGATGCAATTGTTGCGTGGCGAATCCCTGGCAGAGCGGATTAAGCGTGGCCCCGTTCCCATCAATGAAATAATCAGGATCGGGTTGGAAATTTCCCGTGGTCTTGCCGCCGCCCATGATCATGGGCTGATTCATCGCGATATCAAACCCGATAACATATGGCTTGAATCAACAGGAACAGACTTGGCATGGACCCGGTTGAAAATTCTTGACTTTGGGCTCGCAAGAGCCGTGGAGCATTCCGATAGTTCCATGACAGGGGCTGGCATTATCATGGGCACCCCCTATTACATGTCTCCCGAGCAAGCTTCCGGCCTGCCCCTTAATCTTTCCACCGATGTTTTCAGCCTGGGCGTTCTACTTTACCAATTGGTTACTGGTGTCTATCCGTTTGAAGGCAGGACAACCCTTGCTGTTTTAAGTGCGGTAACCAGCACTTCACCCAAGGCGATTACAAAAATTGATCCATCGATTCCCCCTGCATTGATTTCGTTGATTTTTCAAATGCTGGAAAAACCCATCAATCGCAGGCCCACGGATTGCCATCAGGTTGCATCCATGTTGCAGGCGATTCAAGAGGATCAATCTCCCAAAACCACCACCATTGTTTTGTCAAAGGATGGTGGCAAAAAGCTTGCCCTGTGGGCGGGCGCAATTGCAGGTGTTTTGTTTCTTTCCTTGTTTGCTTTGTTTTTTCCCACTTTGTTTCCCAAAGATCCCATTCAGGTAGGTATTTTGCATGACCTTACAGGTCCGCTTTCCCAAAGCGGGAATTCCGTCAAGGATGCCACCTTGTTTGCAATAGATGAAATCAATGCGCAGGGGGGGATCAGAGGGCAAAAAATCATACCTCAAATCGAAGATGGTAAATCCAAACCTGAACTTTATCCCGAACTCGCCACCAGGCTCATAACCGATAAAAAGGTTTCTGTGATCTTTGGTTGCTGGACTTCCGCAAGTAGAAAAATTCTAAAGCCAAGCCTGGAAAACCTCGATGGCTTTCTTCTTTACCCTGTCCAGTACGAGGGAATGGAAGAATCAAAAAACATCATGTATCTTGGCCCATGCCCAAACCAGCAAATCCTCCCCGCTGTTTCCCATGCTGTCAATGTGATGAAAAAAAAGAAAATCCTGATCGTTGGGTCGGCTTATGTCTTTCCTGTCGCAGCCACCGAAATCATCAGGCTTCATGTCAAATCCCTCAATGAAACTTCCCAATCAATGGTCGAGATTCTTGAACCTCCTGTTTATCTACCCCTTGGCGAAACCCAGATGGATAAGATTCTTGCAAGAATCGAAAAAGATGATCCTGATTTGATTCTCAACACCATCAATGGCGACACGAACACCGCTTTTTTCCGGGTGCTTCGCGCGCAGCGAAAATTGGATGGCATTTCCACCATTTCGTTCAGTGTAGGAAAGCAAGAGTTGGGTAATTTAGACCCTGCAAGCTTGGTGAATGATTATTTGGCCTCGGGTTATTTTCAAAACATGGACCTTGGTACAAATACAAAGTTTGTCTCTGAATTACAAAAGAAGTCCATTACTTCCGTGACAGACCCCATGGTAACTGCTTATAGCAGCGTGCATTTGTGGGCCAGGGCGGTCAGGGAGGCGAAAACAGATGATTCCAAAAAAGTGCGGGAGATTTTAAAAGCCCAAACCTTTGAAGGCCCTGCAGGGAAAATCTGGTTTGATCCCGAATCGAATCATGCCTTCCGAAGTTTTTATCTTGGGCAAATTCAACCGGATGGTTCAATTAAGATTGTCAATAACGAAAACAACAAGCCTATCCGTCCTGAACCCTACCCAAGATATAAATCTCCCGAGGGCTGGGATAAATTTCTTAATGATCTATTCCTTCAGTGGAATAAAAATTGGCAAGCCCCCGGCTAATTCAAAAGACAAGCTGATCCCCTGCAAATCCAAAGGTGCAAATGGAGCAGTTGCAGTGGGCCTTCCCCATCGCAACTGCTCTGTCTTCAAACACACCCGCATTCGCAAGGATGACAAATGCAAGTGGGGAAGGGCTGAAACCCGGGCTAGCGAAGCGAAGGGCCCTCTTCCAGCGGAAGAGGGTTGGGTGATGGAGAAGAAAGAAAAGAGAAAAAGAGTAAAAGAGCCCCACCCAGCGCAGTGGGTGGGCTTATTTGTTTTCTGTTTGTGGGTGGGCTTAAAGCCCATGGACTGCGTTCCATGGGTCTCTTAATTAAATGTTCATTCAACTATCAACGGGTCTGGGGTTGCGAGGAATAATCTGCCTGTGGAATCGAACCTTGGCAGTAATTGTTCGTTTAATTTTTCATCACGTCTGCGCAATCGGGGTCGGATAGCTTTTGCGAGGTGTTGCCTTTCTGCAGCGCGCAAGTTTGCCAGGTTGGTTTCCTTGGTTAAGAAAGCTAAAGGTATTCCGAAGGCGTTTGCGATATCATCCCGGGTTGCTGCAGCTTCCAAAAGGGAGGATGGGTCGCCTAGCCTGGGTGATAGGGGTTGAACTTTCATGCCGCCATCTGTGACAAGGATGCTGCCATTCCTTTGGTTACGGAAGCGTGCGTTCCAGATTGCTTCGATGCGGTCGCGTTCGTTTTCGTGCATTGGCTCTTCGGGTGAAAGAATTACGCCGGGTAGTGCATGGTTTTCGTAAATCGATTTCTTGTTGCTAAGAAGTAATGCTTGAAGGGATGCGGATTCCTTGCAGGCACGCAAAGGGGAAAGGCCCGGGCCATAGGGGTCACGGGGGTCTGGATATCGGAAGTGGATGATTCTGCCTGGGTGGATTTTCTCGATGTTGCCTCCGCGCCTGATTTCGTACCAATCCACAGGCTTGATCGAATCCCTTTCCCGCATGGGTTTCACCAAATGGGCAGGCAGGGGCCAGATCGCACTGGGCAGCCCGGTTTCAATTGCTTCATCGATCAGCCAATAGGCAGAGCCAAATAATTCCTGATCGAAGGTGGTCAGCTCCCAAAGATCATGGGCGTTGTGCATGGGGTTTACCTGCTTGAAGAGTTCGAGCAATGGGTGGTCAAAAACTTCGGTGCTGCCTGGGCCTTGGTTATCCTTCTTGTAAAGCTTGGGTGGGTGAAACGCGCAAACCGATGCGTTCATGCTTGCGCAGGAATAAACGGTGCCATGCACTTCCTCAGCAAGTTCCAGGTCGGTAGCCCTTCTGGAAGAAGTATTGCGGGAGGCGGGCAGGGGGAAGTTCCAGTTCTTTTGCTGGGGCGTGTAAAGCGATTTTGCAAGCCCTGTTGCAATCCTGGTTAATAGGGTGCTTAGTAATTTACGCATTAGTGAATCCTCCTCCAGGTTTCGTTGAACAAAAGGGGTCAGGTCTCTTTTTCCAGCACTTACCAGCCTATTTTTGGTTCATACACACAGCCGAAAAAGAGACCTGACCCCTTTTGTTATCTTCTTTTTGCGCATTAGTGAATCCTCCTCCAGGTTTCGGGTTTCTTGGGATTGGGGAATGAAGGCGATGGTTGGTTTGTTAAAACATTGCGATCAAGTGATGCGATCAGATACCGCAGGGCTGCGAGCGCGTGGTTATCTGCATCGAGGGGTTTTTCGCCACCGGTTTCGGGATAGCGGTAGAGCTTTGCTTCGCGAACGAGATTCGGGCAGCGGGAGGCGATGACCTTTAATTTCCCGGTGTTGATTCGGGAGGAAACCGCAGCGATCCCGGTTCTCAGGGCATTTTCGCCTTTACGAACCACCAGGCCCAGCTTGTTAAGGGATGCGATATCGCCCGGGTTTGCAGGATCTGCCCACCAAGTCACATTCCTGGGAAGTAAAGGCGCTATTTCAGATATGGTTGCATGCGTTACATAATGTTCATGGGTGATGATCAGGGTTTGTTGCTCATCAAGAAATCCCCAAAGTGCTGCAAACGGATTATGCCAGCCGAAATCGATCCCGCCCACATGGCTTTCCGCCTTCGCTTGGGTTTCCTTAATAAAGGTGGATTCAAAGTCTTTAAACACCTGCCCTTCTTTATTCGAGAAGATGCAAAGGTATTCCTGATCGACCCAGTCAGGCCCCATGGCTTGAATTTCCTGCTGGATGAACTCTGCGGGAATGCGCGGGCAACTATCCCAAGGTATAGAGATGCGATGCCAATCTTCCCGCCCCACCCAGGCATCATGAAACCAACCCCGCTTTCCAAAGGGTGTAGAAAGTGCTGCCAACTTCCCACCACTCACCGCAAGCATGGGCCTTACCGATCGGTATAGTTCATCCGGAATCCGTGCAGCTTCATCCAGCACCAATAGCGATACGCCACCAAACGATCTGATAAATTGCTCTTTGCCGGGCAGCGAAAGGATGCGCGAGCCATTCTTTAACTCCAACTGCGCCCGGGTTTGATGATTCGCACCCAAAAACCCTTTGAAGTACGAATAACCCTCCAATACCTTGCGGAAGATCTCGTTGCTCTGCCTTAGCGAAGGCGATAGCAACAACACCAAGGAATTGGGATGAAACAAAGCGGTATGAAGCGCAAGCGCCCCCACGGTGGTTGATTTACCCACCTGTCTGGAACAGTTAAGAAGCGAAAACCTAGGCGTATTCAGCAAGAATCGTTGTTGCCAAGGGTCTGCAATCAAGCCCTGCACCTTGAAAAGATGCGAGGGATCAAGGGCACAAGCCAACAGCGTTTGCGGGTTCATTCATTAAGGGTAATACCCTTGGGTGTGTTGGGTGCAGACGGGTTTTTAAGAAATATACATACACAACCCCACGCACTGGGAGAGGGATGTGTTTGATGTTCTTCCAAGCCCACGCACTGCGCTGCGTGGGTCTTCTAATTTAAACACACAACATCAACTGCGGACCCACACCCAGGCCCCTTCCTTCACATGATCTGCAATATACCGCCTTGCGTTTTCAAAGTGACCTTGATTGCGAATTTGCAGTTCTTTGCCCCTTTTCCCCCAAAGCTTTGCTTCATGCCCCTGGGCTTTCAGCACGAACCACGCGTGCTTTTTCACCAGGCCTGTCCAGATCCGATAACAATCCAGCGGATATTTCGCCAGCATATGCACATGGGAATCCGCAACTGCAATTGCTTCCACCAGGCCTGTTAGCTCTTCAAACCGCTGGAGCATTGTTTGCCCCAGTAGAATTCGCTGTTCCATTGCCAGAATCACAGGTGCTTGCCCAAGACTTTCCTTCGATTTCTCAAACAAGGCATCATAAGTTCCGGGCTCAGGGGGGTTTTTGTAATCTCCTTCGATGTGATCACGGTGCTTGCGGGTTCGAAATCCGCGGGGATCGCCAGGCAGCCAGTTGCCATGAAAGGTGAGAATCACATGAAACCAAACTCCATCGGGCATGGAAAAGGCCTTCTTGATGCGGATGAATTCAATTGATCCAGACATGGAAGATAGCATAATCATGCTGAAAATAAAATGATGAATAAAAACACCCAAGCCCACGCACTTTTCAATTTAATCTTCCAAGCCCACGCACTTTTCAATTTAATCTTCCAAGCCCACGCACTGCGCTGCGTGGGTCTCTTTAACAACAACCATAACAAAAGAAGCCCCATGGAACGCAGTCCATGGGCTTTTAAGATACACACACCCAAGCCCACGCACCAACATTCCCAAGCAAACCGCGCTAAATAAGGCCCACGGGGGTTTTAATGTCCCGTTTAACTACCATCCCCAAGGGCCAAATTTTGTCAGCTGCAACCTCAACGAGCCCCAATGCAACCCCAAATACCCAAATTACCAAAATTATTTTTAAAATATTTTCACCTTCTAAATCGCTTATATTTTGGAACAAAATAATCTTAATTTTTAAGATTAAAAAAACCTTGATTAAACACGAAAAACCCTTGTTTTTTCGAGTTTATTTGATTTTATGACTTTCAAAATACTTAATGTAAAGATGGGATATATAGTCGTTTTAAGAGTTACAAGACTTATCTGTAATATAAGAAGAATCGGAATATTCCGTAAATTTATCCTTGCATAGTGGTTCTACTGCCTTTAGAACTACACGAAGTTGAATTTGGTAGTTTCTTTATCTTAATCTCGGCCAGAGTGTTTCTGGTTGGATGGTGGCGGCA